>JBFHUP010000022.1:0-12013 GCA_041589975.1 Sulfurimonadaceae bacterium
ATCTCTGAGTACCTCACCTATACTACGTTACATGCAGTGATCTCAGCTATCATCGAAGTTCGTTCAACAGGAACGCTTGATGCCATGTTAGCCCGCATAGCAGCGAGTAAAAAGGGGTAAGCTTTTTTACTTGCTCAAGAGCTGATCAAGTTCCTCTACGTAGATCACCTCTTTATCTAAAAGAAGTTGGGCAAGCTCTTCGATCTTCTTCCAATGTTTATCGACTAACTTCTGACTGCTAATTTGTCCTTCACGCATCCAGATTTCTAAGGCATCATCAATCTTCTCATGGAAATGCTGTGTATCTTCAGGCGTATAGATGCTGTGGTGGGTTGCATCCATAACTCCTTTGATATTGATATAACCGACATCTTTATCCATACCATAGTGAGCGATGGCAGTATAAGCATCTCGTGTTGCTTGCTGCAGATCATTAGAAGCTCCCGTATCCATACCGTCGATATCACCAAAACGTTTGATCTGTGCCGTACGCCCTGCTAAGGAGACACAAATCTTATCTTTAAAATCTTTAACAGTCATATTATCTTGGACATCTTGATAATTGCTGGCAACAAAACGTTCATTGCGATCTTTAGGCATCAGACTGACATACTCGATATGAATATGCGGCATAAGGACCTTGGATATAATAGCTCTACCCGCTTCATAAATTGCGGTCTCTTCAAACATCTGTTCAGGTGAAAGATAGGATTGCTGTTCACCAAATTTGATCAGATTAATCTGCTCTATAAGAATCTCTTGGGTAATAGCTGCAATACCGTGACGCAGACAGTAAAAAGAGGACTCTTTACCCAGTAACTCCAGCTGAGCCCCTGTAAACCCTGCGGTATACATAAGCAGTTTTTTCATATCAAACTTGCCTTTGGTTGGCTTCGTTTTGATAATCTTATTGAGGAAGTATTGACGGGCATCTTTATCCAGATTATTGATCTCTATATGGATCTCAATACGCCCAGGACGTACGATCGCATCATCAATATTTTCTTTATAGTTGGTTGCGGCAATGACAAAGACATTTTCATCTTTATTACCCCCAAAACCATCCATCTCCGAAAGCAGTTTATTAATCGGCACTTCTCTGCTGTTACCTTCACCACGTTTACCTAAGGTATCGATCTCATCGATAAAGATAATAGCCGGTGCATACTCTTTGGCTTTGGAAAAGATCTGTTTGGTCTTTTCTGGCTTTAAAAGTTCCAGACCGGTTACCGAGATAAACGGCAGTTCTGCCTCTTTGGCAAAAGCTTTGGCAAGCATCGTCTTTCCGGTACCCGGAGGCCCATATAGAAGCATCCCTTTTGGCGGAGCGATATTAAAGCTGTCAAGAAGTTTTGGCTCATTAAAGAAGTTAATCACCTCTCTGAGACGTTCTTTGGCTTTATGCTGACCTGCAATGTCATTAAAAGAGATCTGAGGAATATCAAAGACCAGACCATCCTCGCTAAAGTCTTTGATACGAATCACCTGCTTAAACTTACATTTTTTGAGTTTATAGGTAATGACGCCATCTTTATCACTGATCACATCGTCAAGTTCTAAGGTGATATTTTTTCTAAAGACCTCACGAACCAGTTTTTCCTCTTCGATCAATGGATCAACGCGATCTTTTAAGAAATTCATACAATCTTTGGAGATAGAGACTTTAATCGTTGCAAAGTGTCGCATCGATTTACCCGAATCTTGAATATACTCTGTAATGCGGTTAAAAAAGACGGTACTGACTTTATCTTTCAAACGTCTGGCATCCAGTTCCGGAGCGAAGTTCAAAATCTGGATCTTTAAAAACTCCTCAAAGTTTTTCTGATGAATAAACTCAATACCGTATTGAGTTTTAAACTCATCCTTATAACTTAAAAAGACCGTTTTGGCGATCTTTTCAAAAGAGTCAAAATCAAGCTTGTTAAACAGGACGATATGAGCTTTAGAAAAACGCGAAACCAGCTCAGGTACGATCGCTTCTTGAAGCCCGCCGCTTCTTGCGTCACGTTTTTTCTCACGCTTGATGGCCTCAAGGATCATTGACTCGGCTTGAATATAATCACGCTTAACAAGCTCTTTAAAACGGTAATCCAAATAGAGCTCTTTACCCAGACTCGTTGTGATGATAAAGATGGTCTGTGTAAAGTCAACCATATAATTGGCATTTTCATCAGTATAGATAATATCAAGGTTTTCACTACACGGTTCATCGGTGATCTTATCCCAACCACAACCATCACGCATCTTACCGCCTTCAAAGATCGAAAGGAGGTTACTTTGAATGGTGTTATCACACTTTTCAAAGGAGTCTAATACGATAACAGACTTAGGGTGGCGGTGTACAAAACCTGTAAGCTGTCCAACACCATACCCTTTCCAACCGGCAGGATACCCATAAAGCTCTCCACCGTTTTGCTGGTGATACTGGGTCATATCAAACTTCATGATCTTATAGTTGGGAAGATGTTTGGTCATAAGTTCAGCCAAATAGGTCTTACCCGTAGCCGGAGATCCTAAAAAGAGATAGGTTGCTTTAGGACGCTTCTCATCCTTGATAGGGTTTTTCATGCTGTTGGCAACGGTACTGATTGCCTGTTCTTGACCAAAAAGTTCTTTGGAGAGTTCCTCTTTTAGGTTTTTAGCAAAAGCGATATTGTTTTGTCGCTCCTGTTCAAACTCTTCATCCCAATCCTCATCTCGTTCTGTCTCTTCGATGAGGGCTTTAACTCTTGCTTCAGTCTCTGTCATATCTCTCTCTTATTCATTGTAAATCTGTGGCATCACTGTAAATATAGCACTTATTGGGGAATCATACTTAAACTTTGTTGAGTCTAAGCATAAAATAAAGGTCAGGGTTTTGGGTTTAAATCTTCTTAATATTTGAAGAAATCGTGATAGCCTTAGGGCTTTAGACTTGCTCAACCAAACAGCAAATAGAGAAGCCTTTATCTTTGGCCATCTCTTCTACATTGACCGCTTTACTCTCAGCAACTTCATAATTATAGCCTCCGCATAATGCTTCGCCTACAGTTTGAATCTCTTGGGTAAGCAGCTCTGCATCGGTACGGCTTTTATGAAAAATCTTCATCAGCATATCGATACAGAACTCCCACGAAACATGGCTCTCAATAACAATGGTAACAAGAAAAAGTTTTGGCTCATTACGTTGAAAGTTAACGTAAGGCTTGATTGTTACAGGCATGCTGTTTTTGTCCTTAGCATTCAAATAGTTTACTATTATAATAAATAAAAGAATAAATACTACTTAATATCGCAGTTTGATTTTTGCTTTCAGGCAAAAGGATAAGCTTTAAGTGATAAAATTCGACAAACACTTTGCAAGGAACGGACATGAGCACAAAAATGTGGAACCTTCTCTTACTTCAAGAAGCATCTTCAAAATTATCCAACAGCGACCTTACTTTGGAGCAACTTTTTAATAAAGCGGACCAGGCTGAAACAACACATGCTGCTTTAAAGTTAATGGACAGTTTTGAATATGACCTTCTTGTCTATGATATCACAACCAATGCCAAAGAGGGGTTCCAATTTAGCAAACATGTCAGACAGATGAAACCTAAACTCCCTATCTTTGTTATGGTTTCACCCGATGATGAGAGTCAAATTGGAGATCTTTTAGACCTTGGTATTAATGCTTTTGTTTTAACACCGGATCAATTTACGCAGGCCATGCAAACCATCGCTGATCTAGATCTGGCATAAAACCCTATCTACGATTGTGCAGATTTTGCTTGATAGGCCTCTTCTACACCGGCTATGAAAGCTTGTGTAAACATCTCTGTCTCATCTTCCTCTTCAAAATGGTAATCTGCAAATCCAAAGAAGTCTTCAGGCGTGATACCCTCTTTTAGCAGTTTATCAATAGCTTCATCATATCTGTTCTCGAAAAAGAGTCCCGCTATATTTTCACCGATATTTTCATAGATTTCATGATCTATGTCAGTAAAACATTTCTGTTTAAAGAGTTTAGCTTCCAAAGCATCGAGTTTCTCGCCCTCAGCCGGTGTCACTGTACCGCTTTTCATAATATCCATAATCAACGCTTGAAGCTCGGCTAAAATCTTAGACTGCTCACTCATGGCTATCCTTATCTATGTGTATAGTGTATGATTTATTGTAATTATAGCTTGTTGAACTCAACGCTTCCTTAGCTTCGCTCTAGACTTTTGATGCACACATGAGTCTATCTTTATTACAAGCTTAATAATTTATTGTTATTTATTTTTAAATACTTTTCATTTAACATATAAGCTACACTATATCAGGTGGTTGAAAAACCCATGTTTGTTAGGTGACTTAACTCTTAAGTAAAGCCACATAGGGGATGGCTTCATAGGGCTAAGTTTAGAGGCTTTGCCACTTACAGCAAACGTACGTGACAGGTCATGATTAGGTATCTCTAGGGTGAGCGTTGTAGTTGATACAGCTTCAGCAATACACCCCACAAGGAGGACGTTATGTTACTGGAACAAAAACAAAAACTACAAACCATGGTAGAGCTGGTTGATAAAATGACTATTGATCCCGACGTAGAGATCAACTATTTTATTCCTGGTGTTATCGTGACAGCCGATGGCGGTAATCGAGAAGTAGGAGGACCTTTTGTAGAGTTCAATGTTGCTACAGATGAAACACATATGCATACGCAACATATCACTTTACGACAAGAGTATCTCGAAAAATCCCCTGAAGATTTAGCTAACTTGATTACTTTTTCTCTGGAGCAGTTTATGGGAGAGATTGAGTCCCGTCAGTATGGTGCCCAATAATAACTCCGCTGTAGGGTCATAGTACGCTGTGACTTTACAGATCAATTTTCCCGTGTTAACTAAAGCGTTACCATCAAAAAATATTATTTTGGAGTATTGTCATGAAAAATGAAATTAAACAAAAACTCGAAGAGATCGTAACACTTCTTAATGATCCTGAAGAGACTGTTTTGGAGCAAGAGATCAAACAAAAATTGGAAAAAATTTTGCTGCTTCTTGATAACCCTCAAGCAGATAGATCAAGTGATGCTTTAAAACAAAAACTTGATAAAATTGGTGAACTGGTCAACAATGCTATGGTGGATCCGGATATCGACATCGAATATCATCCTGCCGAACAAGAAGATGAACCTTATGTATTGGTAACCTATATGGTAGGTGATTATAATAAACCCACCCGAAAAATACGTTTAGGCAAAAGTGTCTTAGAGGCTTCAGCTGAAGAGATTGCCAATCAAGTCACCTCTTCCATTACTGAATTTAAAAGTGAGATCGATTCCGTAGAGATGGGCTAAAAAACTTTTTAAACCTTACGCTGTTTAGCGTGTGATCCATAACCGCTCTTTATCATCAATATAATTCCTGCTATAATTTCACTTTTTAAATGGTTTATAGCAAGGATAGTATCATCGAACTGCATCACAATATCACCCGAGAAAATCTTCGTATTTTAATGAAAGCCTTTTATGAAAAAGCGATTGACGATGATGAACTGGGGCCTTTTTTTATCGATGAAATCGGAGAGGATATTGAAGATGAAGATTGGATAGAACATATAGAACTTCTTGCAGACTTTTGGCTGGCCAAACTCTTAGGTGAAGATACCTACTACGGTAATTTTATCGGAGCCCACGTCAAAATGCCGCATATCAAAAAACACACCCTCGATCGATGGCTTGAACTTTTTTCACAAACTGCAGATGAAATCTATACCACTGAAACTGCTGAGCTTTTTAAGAAAAAAGGGATGCAATTTTCCAAGCAGTTTTTAACGACTAAAAAGCAGATCTAGGAAAACTTCTCTAGGATGTAGAGAAGCTAAGTGCAAGAAAATTAACCGCCGATCTCGACAGCAGTTTTCAGATCCCAACGTGACTGGTGCATCGTCCACCACTTTTTAAACTCTTTATCTAAAAAACCACGTAACTCTTTCGGACCTTTAAGGATCTCCCAGCGTTCATGAAACTTTTTCAGTTTCTCTCTCATGCCGTCATGATCCTTTTGATGCAAGCCTGTATCAGCATAGCCTGCATCTTCCATCATCTCTTCTTGAGCTGAAAAGTTTGTCTCGATCTCTTTGATAAGATCTTTAAAAAGCTCATCAATTTTTTCAATATCTTTAGCGACTACAGCCTCGTAAAATTCATTAATTAATTCAACTTCATCTTCGATCATTGCATTAAAAACTTCATTGGAAGTTTGTTTAACATCACGCTCTAAAATTAGCATAGTTTCTCCATAAAACAAATTTCAGATCTAATTATAGCTATAAAAAAGTTTAGAGTTACTGACAGATAGTACTAACTGGGATTCTAAGTCTGCTTAAAGCTGTACTATACATAAAATCAAATATAGGTTATACTTAAATAAGCCACTGTTTAACAAAGGACAATATGTGAAGAAGGATTTCGGTTTTAATTTTAGAGACATCGTAGAAAACACCAAAGATGTCGTCATCGTAACCAAAGCCTCTCCTATTGATGATCCGGGTCCGGAAATTGTCTATGTCAATCCCGCTTTTACTGAGCTTACAGGCTATGAAGCCCATGAAGTAATCGGAAAATCCCCGCGTATTTTACAATCAGAACAGACCCTGCCCGAAGCCAAACAACTTATAAAAAATGCTTTGAGACAACAAGCTGCTGTCCGAACGGTTATACGCAACCGTACAAAATATGGAAAGACATATTGGCTGGATATTCGTATATTACCGCTAACCAATGATCAGGGTGAAGTAACCCATTTTGTCGCTATCGAGCGTGATGTGACACAACAAAAAGAGCAAGAAGAGCGACTCGAACAGATGACACTTACAGATACCCTGACAGGACTTTCTAACAGGCGTGCCTTTAATGAAAATCTTTCCAATGAGTTTTCACGTTTTCAACGCAACCAAGCCCATTACACACTCTTAATGATAGATATTGATCACTTTAAAAAAATCAACGACACCTACGGTCATGCAACGGGGGATGAAGTGTTGATTATCTTTTCCAAACTGATCGCATCGCATCTGCGTCAGCATGACTCCATCAGCCGTTTGGGAGGTGAAGAGTTCTGTGCCATTTTACCTCAAACCACACTTGACGAGAGTCGTAGAATCGCCCATAAACTCTGTGCTCTCATTAACGCTCAGCCTTTTCATATCGAAAAGCATCAAATTCCTGTCTCTATAAGTATCGGTATCAGTGAAGCTCAAGAAAATGATTTTGACTGTTATGATGCTTTAACACGAGCAGATAAAAAACTTTATGAAGCTAAAGAGTCAGGGCGTAATAAAGTCTGTTTTTAATACATTAAGAGGAGCAGGAAAGCCCGATATTTTTAAAATGTTCCGGTGTATCCCCTGCATACTTTTCAAATTGAGGCAGCTCATCATAAGGATGTCTTGCTATATACATAAGCTCTTCTACCTTTGAAAAGTCTGCTCGATCTGCAAAACGTATCGCCTCATCAATCATATAATTTTTCAAAACATATTTGGGGTTTGTGCTTAACATTGCCTTGTGTCGCTCTTTTATACTTTGCAACTCTGATTCGAGTCGTTTATCATAATCATTAAGCCACTTATCCACGACAATCGGATTCATAGCAATATCAAAAAGATCACTGCGATCACCGTCATAGTGACTTAAGGTTCTAAAAAAGAGTGTATGATCGACAAAAGCATCTTGAAGCATACCGACAAGCTCCATAATGAGCTCTCGGTCATCTTCTTTGGCTGTTGCTAAACCAAGTTTTTGACGCATATGGTCAATATAGGCATCCGGATAGATAGCGTCCCCAAAAGCATCCAGCTTTTTTTGCATCCGATCCTTATCAATGATGGGACGTAAAGCCTGAGCAAGCATGGTCAGGTTCCAATAGGATACATTAGGCTGATCCCCATAACTGTATCGCCCTGCTTTATCTGTATGATTACATACATAGTTGTAGTTAAAGTCATCCAGCATCGCATAGGGACCATAGTCAAGTGTCAAACCTGCTATCGACATGTTATCGGTATTCATAACCCCATGGCAAAAACCGATACCCTGCCACTTTGCAATCAGATCAGCTGTTTTATCCACAACTTCACTAAACATCTTATAAAATCTATCGTCATCATCTTTGAGGTGCTCAAAAGACTCGGAAATGGCATATTCAGCTAAATCTTTGAGTTTTTCATGCTCTTTCATATAGGAAAAATACTCAAAAGAGCCAAAACGGATCCAGCTAGGCGAGACCCTTAAAACCATACCTGCGTATTCCATCTGATTGCGTATGATTTTTGTTTGTGATCCGATAATGCCTAAAGCCCGAGTCGTAGGAATACCTAAATGGTGCATCGCCTCACTCATAAGGTACTCCCTAATGGAAGATTTAATCGTAGAACGGCCATCAGCCATCTTGGCATACAAGGTCTCACCGCTCCCTTTTAGCTGAAGATTCCACCCTTGTACACGTCCCAGATTGTGAGCTCTTCCGTCACCAAGTCTGGGTATATAGTTTCCGAACTGATGGCCTGCATAACACATCGAAAAGTAGCGGTTTCCTTCAGGTATAAACCCTCCATTAAGAAAGCTTAACAAAAAGCTATCATCCGAACCCGCAGTATCCAATCCAATCAGTTTGGCAACCTCATCATTAAAATGAATAAGATAGGGCTCTTCCAAGGGTATTGGTTCGCCCAAATCATAAAACTCTTCATCAAGTTCCAGATAGGGTGCATGTAGCGTTAAATTCTCAAGACTCACCATCAACGCTACTCAAAAAGTCCGTTAAGTTTTGTAATATCTACTTCATCGAGTGTAAGGTTTTGCGACTCTAAATCCTGTTTCATATGGACTTCATTGGTCGTACCCGTAAGAACCGTCACCCCGATCTGTCTCAGATAAGCAAAAAGAATTTGTACTACCGTCTTTTGATACTTGATACTCAGCTCTTGCAGCTCTTGACTTTGAAGGATGTGTGGATTGGCTGTCAAGGTCCAAAAGCTTTGATAAATCATCCCTTTAGAGAGACAAAAAGCCCGAATCTCAGAATCATACTCCGTTTCAGCATAAAAACGGTTCTGAACAACTGTTGGCTTAATCTCAGCCATATCATACAGATCTTTAAGCAGCACGGGATTGTAAATATTAGATATCCCCAAAATCTTAGCCCCGCCATCTTTGGCGATATCTTCCATCGCTTGCCATACCATTTTTAAGTACTCCATGGGCTGTATCGGAGAGTGTAAAACCAAAGAGTCTACATAATCGGTTTTAAGATTTTTTTTAGAGGCAGCGAACGATTGTAAAACTTGTGTCCGCAGGTCAGCACTTTTGTCATAAGGGACATTATTGGGATCTTGTCCCGGAAGCGGAGTAAATTTAGTCTGAACAAACAGCTCCTCTCTAGAGATCCCCTCGGCTAAAAGCTGTTCTAAAGCCTCACCGACACCCGGTTCAAAATAGTGTTTGGGCTGACAAGCTGTATCGATACCTTTAAATCCTGCATGAATAGCTTGAACAACCAAATCCTTAGTTGCCTCTTTTTTCCATGCTGTTCCATAAATAAGAGAAGGAATAGTGACATTCATCATAGTGCCTTTTCACTCATAATCTTCAACCACAATACCATGCGACTCAAGAAAATCTTTGATATCTTCATAATCAGAGATCTCTGTTGTCACACCCTTAACGGTAACCGAGTGGATCACTTTATTGATGCGGAAATCATCTTCGTAAGTAGGCGGTGTCTCTAAACAATACTCCGAAAGCTGTACCAGACTATCTTCATCTACTGCCAAAGCCTGAAGCTGCTTGCCAATACCTATGGCTTCAATATAATCAGGAACAAACATCGGATAGACATTACTTGGATCTACGGTATTGGTATACAACCAGTACTTATCTTTGAAACCTTCGGCTTGATAAAGGTGTAAAGCAATATTCAGTAGTGCAAGCTCTTTTAAAGTCGTATGAATCCTATATTTTTGCTCACTATCAACTTCAAACCCATTCTCTTTGTTTTCATAATCAAAAGAAAAAACCATCTCACAATCATGATGAGGCTTCTTCTCATTAACTGTTATTATTCTCATAATATCGCTCAAGGCCTGCCCTTAATTTTTTCAAGAGAGTATCACAACATTATTAAACGACTATTTCTCAAACTGTTGCTCGAAATTTTTTATACAAAAGTAAGCTGAGACAGACAAATATCATAAGCTTATGAGGCGGTCGGCTCTTCCTCTTGTAAGAGTACACCCGTGACACCCTCTTCTGTATTGGCTTCGTCATTACTGTTATGTACCGTAACAACAATAGAAGTAATATTATCACTCTTTTTAAAACTATACGGCACTTCCAACGTATCATCTAAAGCCACCTCTTGCTCTAGAGGTTCAACAGCTTCACCATTTTCATCAAGATCTTTATATAGAGTTAGCTTGGCACTAAAAGTAGAGATCTCATCAGGAGTAGGTTCTTTAACATCCAGTACAACTTTAAAACTTAGTTCACTATCTTCACTAACCAGATCATCTGCCATTACTCTAACTACTTTAGCTTCACGTTTGAGTTCGCACATGACTGCTTCTACTTCTTCATTGCCTACCACACAATGCCCAAAGCCAAAACGGTGTTTATTCTCTTTACCGGTTTTAACGATCATAGTCAATCCATCATAGCTGATCTCATCATCCGAAAAACCTTCTACCGCATCTTCGGTATCTGCTTTAAAAAAGTTCCAGTTGAGCTGCAGCAATTCATGCTCTTGTAGTTCACTGACAGGATTCCATGCTTCGGCTTCATACTTTTCTACGGTAGCCGTAAAGGTGATGACCTCTTCTAGTTCCGATTGTAAAGCGACATCGACCTCGATAGCCGTCACTCTCAGTGAATTTAGCTCTGGCATCTCCAAGGGCTTTAAGCCTGAAGCGGCAATTGTTACCGCTGTGGCAGCTGTCGTATCAATGGCCGCACCATTAAGATGAATGCCTGAGCTATCAATCTGAACCGTTGAGCCACCTGCTGTAAAACTTAATCCATCCGAAGCATCTATATTGATCGTATCAGCTTCATACTTAATACCCTTGGCCTGTAAGTCAAAGGCTCCTTTGATCTCGATACCCAGTTCTTCACCGACTGTTACCAAAAGATCTTGCAAGTACTTCTCTCTAGCGTCTCCATGAACATATCTTAAAAGGTGTTCTTCAATACTTAAAAGTGCATTGCCTTCCACAATGGTGGTACTGTCAGAGCCTTTAATATCCAAACTCTCATTATACACATGACGTTCAAAATTCTTTTGGGTAAGGATTTGTTTATGTCCGATGGAAGTCGTTTGAGCGTTGCTTTTTACCGAAAATTGATTGGCAACCGTAAGGGTTTCATCTTTATTAATGGTAACACTCTCATCCTGCCCAATCTCTTGGGTAAGATCGTGGCCGACATGAACACTTTGCTCTTCCAAAGCATGCAAAGCAAACTCTTTTTGAGCTTTTAAACTAAACTTCTCCTCATTTTCTTTATCCTCAAAAAGGATCTCATTATAGCCCTCTTTATCTTTATACGGGGGTGTCGTTTGGGTTTTGATGTAACTTTTGGTCTTCTCTTGTTCACTGTTGTAAGGGGCTAAGTTGTTACCGTTGTGTATCGTACCTGTAATGACCGGTTCATCAGGATTACCTGCTAAAAATGAGACCATCACCTCAGAGTTGACACGAGGGATAAATCGACTCCCATAGCCATTGCCGGCAAACATCTCTACATGATCTAAAAAACAGCTCACCGGACTGTTTTGTCCAAAAAAGAGATCTACTTTGACGCGACCCTTTGTATCGA
Source organism: Sulfurimonadaceae bacterium (assembly GCA_041589975.1). Lineage (GTDB taxonomy): Bacteria > Campylobacterota > Campylobacteria > Campylobacterales > Sulfurimonadaceae > JBFEYF01. The sequence continues at coordinate 11,822 of JBFHUP010000022.1, forward strand.
TAGAGACATCATCATCCTCGGGTCTGACTTTAACGACACGCCCCAACAAAATCCCATCAATCTTCGGTCTGTTGACTTCAGGATCAGGTCTATAGATAATAGTTGCAGGCAGTGCATCAAGTGTCACACTAAAATGGGCCGCTCCATCTTGTGTCAAAAAATCATACTCGCTTAACACTTCAGGAAAATACC
>JBFHUP010000023.1:0-11923 GCA_041589975.1 Sulfurimonadaceae bacterium
GCATCAATACACTTATAGACGATCTCTTTAAAGCGTTCTACCGAACTCATATCTACACTCTCTTTAGTTGTGTGAGCTCCTGTGATATTGGGTCCAATCGATGCAAACTCCAACTTAGGTGCTTTACGTTTAAGTACAGCACACTCGAGTCCTGCATGTATCGCTTTAAACTCTACAAAACCTTCGACCTCTTCCACGACATCAGCCAGACGTTTAGCAAACTCACTCTTTTCCGGGATCCATGCAGGATATTCGTTTTCCTCTTTGATGGTAAAGCCAAAGGTATCGAGATACGAACGGGTCTGCTGGAGCAGCTGGTTCATCCCTACGGCATCCATCGATCGAAGTGAGAGTGTAACGACTAAGTGATGATCTTCGATTTTCATCAAGGCAAAGTTGATGCTGTTATGGGGGATATTATAAATCGTGTTATCTTTTTTGACCCCATGCGGCATATTTTTTAAAGCATTAAGAAGTACTTCGGTGTCTTCGTAATAGTGGATATGCTCTTGACTGCCTGCTTCTTTAAAAGCATCCGGGACTTTGACATCTTCAGGAAAGGTCACGATCGCTTTGGCTGACTTTGAGATAGCATTGCGTCGTTGACCACCTACGATATCTGTCACAAACAGCTCATATTTTTCTAAGAATTTTACGAGTTCAATATTGGCATTGGGGATCTTTTTATCGATCTCAAGTCCCGAGTGACCACCCGGAAGATTATCGACACTAAACTCATAATATTTGGCATTTTTGATATGTTTGCGTTTGAGTGGCAAGGTAGCGATCATATCAATACCTCCGGCACAGCCGATGTAAACTGACTCATCCTCTTCTGTATCGAGATTAAGTACCGTTTCTGTTTTGATAGTAAGTTCGAGTGCCTTAGCTCCTAAAAGACCGATCTCCTCATCTGCAGTAAAAAGACAATCAACAGGCAAATTATCTTGCATGGCTAAAAGCATCATAGCTACTCCGATACCATTATCAGCACCCAAGGAGCTATCTTCTGCCCACATCTTCGTAGCATTCTCTTTAAGCTCAATATCGGGAGCTCTACCGATACAGACCATATCGTAATGAGACTGCAAAGTCATCGTCGCTTCATCATGGTAACAGATCACATTGGATGCCTTATCTGTTTTGACACTGTAGCCATGCTTTTTACCCCATTTTTGAATGAAGCTTAACATCTCGGCACTGCTTCCGCTGCAATGCGGTATCTTACAAATTTGCTTAAAAATATCCCAAAAATTTTCCATATCTGTTATAATGTCCTTAAAAAGAAGTTACGTAAACTTGATGAAGCATTATACATTTTCTTTACTTACACTAGCAGTAGCGGCATTTGGCTTGCACGGATGCCTTAATGCTCAATCTCCCTCCTCTTACTCTTTGTATAACAACTGTAATGAATATTATGACAGCCGAGGTTTTTATCATAAAGAGTGTGACGAGAATAAGTTTAGCAAACGCAAACTCAAAAAAGCGTATAAAAGCCTCACTGATGACGTCGATCCGGGAACCGGTGTGGAAGACAATACAACCAAACCAAGCAAACTGGCTTCAACCATTGATGACATTATAGAGGACACCACGCCTGAGGATCCGACCATCAAGGGCGAAGGCAAAAACAGTGATACTTCAACTCCGGCTATTCCGGAACGTCCGGAGTTAGAGTTTGGGCGTGAGGGGAATTAGTTATTTATACGCATAAGGAGCGAAGCCCCTCATGCTACGCTAACGCTGTGTTTGCTTCGGCAGCAGGCCCACGCAACTAGTTGCTATCTCTTTTAAAACTTTTTATTTATACCTTTTTTGCAATAAAAGTGGTGAAGTTTACCCAACGAAATAGGGTGTCAACCATCTCAAAGCCTGCCTCTTTAAGCATCTCGACATTTTCATCATAGGTATAGGGAACGAGAACATTTTCTAAAGCCTCGCGTTTTTGAGCGATCTCAAATTTACTGTAGCCTTGCTGCTCTTTATAGTCATAATAGAGATCAATAAACTCTTTATCAATAACTTTATCCTCCACGATCACTTTTTCACTAAAGATAAAAACACCGCCCGGTTCTAAAGCATCATAGATCTTTTTGACCAGTTCGCTGCGTTTTAAAGGGCGAATAAACTGTAAAGTGTAGTTGCTGATAATCATCTGAGAGGCTTGAAACGGTGTTTTCAGTATATCACCGACATCCAAATGAATACCGCTGCCATAAGCCAAAAGTTTGCCCTTAGCCTTTTCGATCATCGCTTCTGAGTTATCGATGCCGTAGAGATTGAGTTGTAACTCACTAGCTTGTTCCAAAGCTAACAAAGTTGAGGCAGTGGAACATCCCAGATCATAAACGCTGTCGCCTGACTTGAGATGTTTGAGTGCAAAACTTACGATTAGCTCTTGTACTTCTTTGTAGTAAGGTACCGAACGACTGACCATATCATCAAAAACAGCAGCGACTTTATCATCAAATTCAAACTGTTTGACAATGGGCTCATTAAAAAATTGATCTCTATGCATACTATTTTCTCTTTTTGAAACTATTCCAAGCACCTAAAATGCTAGAACGCCTACCGTCTGGTCTTATCAAAAGAATTCTATATCATCAAACATATCAGAGCCCACCTTGCCTTTAAAGGCAGCACGTTTTTGACGGGCATCATCAGTGGCTTTACACAGTTTTTTTGAGAGTTTTTGAAGATTGCGGCTCATCATCGCAGCATCCTCTTTTGTAGAGTGTAAATAGTAGTTGATATTTTCTTGAACCGAATCTATCGCTTCCACGGTAGCTGAAAGCTGTTGAGAGATGATATCTTGATATTGCAAGGTTTCAAGTGCTTCATCAGGCAAGTCAGGATGCTCTGAAAAAACTTTGGAGATCGTCATGTAGGACTCTTTGGTCATACTTTTGACATCCTCTTCAACCTCTTTAATATGATCCAACAAAAACTTGATTGATTCAAAAAGTTCAATTTGCATGATAAAAGCCCTTTTCCCTATTTATAGGATTATAACACACACAGCTTTAATTCTTGTCATTGCGACCTTTAAGTACAACCTCATGCATGATATCGGTCCATGACCACTTAAAAACCTTTTTAATATAACTCACATGATGCGGAACCGTACACCCTGAACAGTCCTGATGAATCGCATCCCCATAGACACCCTGTTTACCATCTTTTGACTCTATACCGCAAAAGCTGTATTGGGTCTTATCATCGATTTTTTGAATACCATCATCATCAAAACGAAAATTGGGACAGGCACAGAGATAACAGTTCAGCTGCTGCATATCATGACACTTTTTATGATCTTTATAAAGCGGACAAAAGTCAGGCTCTTTCTGACACATGTTTTCAAAATCGAAATACTCTATAACCGCCTCTTTATCATACCCCTGTTCACGCAACTTCTTAACAATTTTTGCATGATCTTTGGCGTGTTGGTCAAACCAATCTTTATAACTCATCATCTCTACCTTTACTCATCATCTCGAGACACAGGGACATCCAACGGCATCATGATGACAAACTTCGCACCTCTTTGTGTGTTACTGACAGTAAGCGATCCATGACAGTGTCCTTCAATGATCGTCTTACTCATATACAGACCCAATCCGGTTCCGTTTTGTTCTGTTTTAGTTGACACATAGGGTAAAAAGAGCGTCTCTATGATATCTTCCCGAATGCCTCCGGCATTATCCTCTACAGTAATAATAGCCTGCCTATCCTGAACATCTGTTTCAATAAATATTTGAGGATCTTTAATCCTTTTTTCCAGTAAAGCATCTTGGGCATTTTTTAAGAGATTTAAAATCACCTGTTCCACCTCATGCTCAAAGGTTTCATAACTCTCATCACCTAAGGAGTTGACCGCTACAGAGATTTCATATTTGCTAAAAGAGTGTTCCACCAATTTTAATGTTTTTGCAATAATGGTTGAACTTCGGGTTTTTGAAACATCTTTATCCGGCTTAAAAAAGTCTCTGAAATCATTAATAGTTTGAGAAAGATGCTGAACCTGAAACTCAATATCATCATAGGCTTTAAGAGATTTTTCCTTACTTGTTCTGCCCAACTCTAAATTTAAACGCTGTTTCGTAGTTAAAGTGGTAATGACAGCAAGCGGTTGACGCCATTGATGAGCGATCATACTTAGCATCTCTCCCATTTGAGCCTGACGCGTCTGCATTAAAAAAAGCTTTTCTTGAATGTTTTTTTCAGTGACATCCTCTTGAATAGCAACAAAATTGACAATATGATGATTAGAGTCAAAAATAGGGAAAATAGAAGATTTACAATCTCTGTGCTCACCATTTTTCATCTTATTGATAATGGTTCCCCGCCATACTTGCTGATCCGTTTTGATCGTTTTCCACAACGCTTCATAAAACTTGCGATCATGGATGCCGGAACGAAATATCTTCATACTTCGACCGATAAGTTCTGCCTCATCATAACCACTCATCTGTTCAGCTTGAGCATTTGCATAAATCATTATACCGTCAAGGTCAGTAATGAGTGTAGAAAAAGGTGCCTGATAGACCACCTGGGAAAGTCTGAGTGCCTTCTCTTCGGCTTCTCGTATCGCTGTAATATCTTGGATAACGCCTGTCATGATATCTTCAGAACGTTCTAAGTGTTCAGAGCGTTGATGGACCACTTTAACATTACCCTTATGTGTCACGATGCGATGCACCACATCATAACTGACAATACCTTTTTCAGAACTCAAGGCGGCTTGTTGCACATGCTCAGCATCATCAGGATGGATATGCTCCAAAAAGTAATCATAGGTCACATCCTGACTAAAAGGAGTGAGATCAAAAATGCGATAGGTCTCTGCCGACCACTCCAAAGCTTGGTTTCTTCTGTCAAACCTCCAGCTACCTGTATGCGAAATCGCTTGTGCTTTATTAAGATTGGCTTCTCGATCTGCAAGATTTTCATATAAAGATATATTTTCAAAGATCGTTGATGCCTGTGTTAAAAGCAAAGAAAGTGTATGAAGTGTCTCTTCGTTAAAAGCGGTCACAAGATTTTTATTTTCCAAATAGACGGCACCGTTAATCTGGCCTTCAAGCTTTACAGGTATCACAATACATTGTGCAGGACGCACCTGTTTGATGTAGGGATCATATTGAAAGTTCCCTATTAAAGCAGGGTTTTCCAGTACCAAGTTTTCTGCTTGATCCAAAACATAAGCCACAACATTAAGCGGCAGTTCTTGACTCTCTTGCAAAACAACCTGCTCCAAGGATATGGATTGTTTTTGAAAATCTATGACAGACTTAACGACATAACTACGATGCTCTTTGAGTACCAGCACACCTTTGGTCGCTGCAGCATTTTCCAATATAATCTGCATTAACACCGAGGTCAAACTGTTTTTATTTTTGACTTTCGCAATGGCATTAAAAGCCTTAAGCAGGCTTTGCTCATTGAAAAATATACCTGTCGTTTTAGAGCTTTGGGATAAAGCGTAGGCCTGTTCTTTATGATCGCTCTTTCTTAGACTGCCTATAACTGCGTAAGCACCCCATTTTTCCAGACCGACAATCGCCCTGTTAAGATAGGACTCTTCTACCTTTGTAAAATGCAGCTTTTCCCAGAATCGTTTGGCACACACGCCCGCTAAACCCATATAAAAAGGATTGTTCGCACGGCGAGCTTCTTCTAAAGCCTGATCATAAAGCTTTGCGACATCCCATACGGAATCCGCTCCCTTATGGCTTTGTGCATCCAACAAAAGCTTCTTAAATCGATAGAGCTTTGGAGCAGCTTTATACAAGGCCTCATACTCATGCAAATCATGCTGCAGCAATGCTTCTTGCTTAGAGTTTCGGTTGTCGATCGTAAAAAGTAACAAAGCCCGAATAAAATGCAGACGTATCTTACAAAACATAATCACTTCATTGGATTCACTTTGAACATAACGCTGTAAAAGATCCAGTCCTTTTTGAAAATCACCAAATAAAAAAGCCTCAGTAGCCTGAATCACACCATACCATGCCAGTGCAGGTAAAAAAGCCTCCTTTTCCCATAATGCCAAAATGGATTCTTCATCTATAGGATCACTTTTTTTACCCTGAATCTTCTGAATACTTCGTTTTAAAAGATAAAATATCGCTATCATCTTTTCATCACCCGAAGCGAGCAACAGATCACTGTCACTTTCCATATTCTCAATAAGTATGTCAAGATTTTCACCAGCGAAATAACTCGAAAAATGCATCAAATAGTTGGCCCAGGTGCCAAAAACTATATCATTATTTATTTTACTTTGATGCAGACTTTTTTGATACAAAGCAATGTTGCTTTGAAATGATTTGACATATGGGTTTACAAAATTCGCTACAAAATTATGAATTTTAGGAAGCATCACCTTGTCATTTTGTATATGATTAAGCTTTAAAGCAACCTCACCGAAACGGTAAGCCTGTTTGTAGGCTTTTTCAGATACAAGCAGTGAGCCGTACAGCACATAGCCAAACGTTGATTCGACGCTATTTCCATAACGAAATGAAATCTGTACAATATTAAGGAAAGTCCACTGCATCTGCTTTATATCTGCAAGATAGTAGTGAAGCTCAAAACAGTCTACAAGCAACCTTGCTATATTTTGATATCTGCTGTTTTGAAGTTTTGGGAGTTTCAGTATAGCGTGTGGATCGTCAAAAAAAGTTGAAGATTCAATGCTCTTTCTTAAATGCTCAATATCCGTATCGATACGCGATACATCAGGGGCCTGTAGACCCAGACGCACCAAAATTTCATTACCGTAAAGTCTGACATCACTAAAGCCTTTGCCCCGTGTTACAGCAATATCTTTCATCAGACTAAAACAGATCATCTGATCATGCAAATAGCTGCTGTGTTGTTTCACTATTTCGACAGCTCTTAAAGCCTCTTGATGAAAGGTATTAAGATAAAGGGTTTTGACTTTGATACGATAATAAGTTAAAGCAAGTTTGGGCTGGTTGTGCCACTTTCCCTCACGCCACAAATGCTCTTCAATCCACTCTAAAAGTTCCAAAGCAATTTTGGTCATATTTTTGGCAAGCAAATCTTCAAGAGCCACGATGTTTAAAGAAAAAAGTCTCTTAGGAAATTTGTCACTGAGGTAGGCACGATTAAAATGGTAGGTTAATCGTGTTATGTTTGTGTATTCCCCTCTCTTGTAAGCATCTTCCAAAAACAGAGCAATACCTTTATGAATTTTACGAAGTCTGGATGCGTCTATCAAGCTATAAACATACTCATGAATTTGATCATGAACGAATTGATAGTTCTCATTAAAGATTTCAATAAAGCCATGCCTAAAAGCATCTTCAAATAAAGTTTCTGAAAAGTTCAAGTGCTGCATCAAGGATAATGCCATACCGTAATGAAAGCGACTTCCCAGTACGGCTAAATGTTCGATATAGTCCTGCTCTTCGTTGCTAAGTTGTAAAAACTTCTCTTGAATCATCTGTGCAATATTGAGCGTTGACTGGCTGCTTTGAATCTCAGCTAACGCATAATGCCAATGTCCTTGCTTAAAGTTCAACAGCTGCTTATCCACAAGGTACTCAACAAAATTTTTGACATAAAAAGGGTTACCGCCGGTTTTATCATATATGGCATCACAAAAGGGTTCACTTTTCTTGCTGCCAAAATTAAACTCATGCACCAATAAGCTCTGCACCTCTTGTCGGGTTAAATTCCCTAATGATATATCAATAAGATTTTGGGAAGCTTTTTTCAAAGCCTCTATCACACTTGCAGCTAATGGGCTTTGTGTTAATTCATTATCTCTATAACTCATCAGAAGGTGCAGGTTAGGGTTTTTATTTTCAATGATGACACGCTTTAAAAGATCCAACGAACCGCTGTCTGCCCACTGTAAATCATCAAGATAAATAACTAAAGGTGAATGTGATGTGACAACCTTATCAAAAAAATCGATCAGTCCCAGTTGCAACTGATGCCAAAGATCTCCATGCAAATGAAGCTTATGTGTGTTAACTGTAGGAAAAAGCTCTTGCAGTTCTTCAAAAACAAAAATGAGAACTTCGACACTTTTTCGCTCTAAATCACGAATCAACTCTTTTTGATTATGACCAATAATCATAGCAACAAGCTGTTCTATAAATTGCTTAAAACCCATGTAAGGGAAACTCTTATGCTGATCAAATTTACCCCGAACCACATTGGCTTTATCGCTGACCAGACTTAACAGCTCTTCACATAAACGTGTCTTTCCCACACCTGATTTACCGGAAATACAAACCCTTTGCATCACAGAATCGTTCATACCTTTAACAGCATCATCCAATCGTTTAAGCTCTTGCTGACGTCCAAAAATCTTTTGACCGATATGCAGTGTTGGGTAATCATAACTTGCAATCGTAAAATGGGAATATTTCCCTTTTTTAAGGTTTCTTATCACTTTTTTGACATCAAATAATAAAGCTTCAATACCCTGATAGCGTTTTTTGGGATCTTTTTGTATCAATTTGTCAATAATTTCGGAAAGGACTAAAGGGATCGACTGGTCCTGCTCGTTCAGTGATGGCGGCTTCATCGCTATCTGCTTATGAATCAGCTCGTACCGATCTTTGGCATTAAAAGCACCATCATTTAAAAACAGATGGTATAAGGTCATACCCAAGCTGTAATAATCACTTCGTTCATCCACCATCCCTTCAATACGGGCTGTCTGCTCAGGAGCCATATAAAAGAGATTTCCCGAAACTGAGTCTTTGCACGTTAGCTCACTGATTTTTCGTAAAGGTTTGGCACTGCCAAAATCTATTATCTCTAATTTTTTGTATCTTGATTATAGATAATATTTTGGGGATTGATATCACAATGCAAAACACCCTTGCTGTGTATTTGATGGAGGGCATAAATAAGTTCCAGGGCCAGGTCCAGACGCTCTATAAGCGTCATTTTTGCCTGAGCCATCATGTGATTCAAAGAGCTGCTGCCGCTATCTTCAAAAACATGCAGATATTCCGTAGCAGAGATAATGACATCAAGAAGTTTGGGAGCCTTGGTGAAACGCATCGTAGAGAGTATATAAGCTTCATTGGCAAATGAGGCGACACTGCTTTCATCTCGGGACTCAGGCTTAAGCACTTTGAGTATCACTAAAGCTTTATCTTTGATACGTAATGCCCGATAGACAATCGTCGTATCATTTTCATGCAGCAGTGCAATAAACTTAAAGTTCCGAAAAAGTATCATAACGCATCTCCACTAATGCATTTATTGTACCTTAAAACGATATAATAAACAAATATTAGTGAAATTTAACACCCAAATAACTTATCTGTTTATAATGGGAGCAAAGGCCTTTGTGCCCACGTTGACTGTCTGTCCGATACGAAGTGTTTGAGCCTCTTGCTTTGAAATCACCACTTCAACCAGCTGCTGACCAATAGCCACAACTGCTACACAGATGACGTCAACGTGCAAAATATCAATAAGTTCACCACGAAAAGAGAACTTTTGGCTCCCTTGGGTTTTTAAGAGTACCTCTTTGGGGCTGCCGTCATTAACAAGACGCCCCGCTTCCAATACGATGTTTCTATTAGCTAACCGATAAATCTCACTGGGATCATGACTCACCATCAGTGTCGTTGTTCCAAATTTTTTATGCAGATCCAAAATCTCTTTTTGCAGTTTGGACCGCATGGCAGGGTCCAAAGCAGAAAGCGGTTCATCCATCAGCAAGAGTTTGGGACGCTTCATCATAGCACGACAGAGTGCTACTCGCTGCTGCTGTCCCCCGCTTAACGTATGGGGCATACGCGATTTCAACTCACTTAACTCTGTCATTGCCAAAAGCTCTTCTGCCAATTCGTGATCTCTTTGAACATAAAGCAGGTTGTGATAAACACTCATGTTAGAAAAAAGTGCATAATCTTGGAATACAAAGCCAATCGATCGTTTGTGCGGTGCCAGCATCTGTTTTGGCGTCAACCATGCCTCGCCATCCACATATATCGTTCCTTTTGCCTCTTCCAAGCCTGCCAGGGTTCGTAAAAATGTCGTTTTTCCACTGCCGCTTGGACCAGATACTGCCACAAATGAGCCCATTTCAATCTTAAGTTCAATGGTGAGTTTATTCGGCTTATGACCCCCATCAAGATCTTTTTCAATCGCGATGTCTATCATTTCGCCAAACCAAACTTTTGATGCTGCTTACGGTTGTAAGTGTAGACAGCTAACAGCACCACAAAACTCAGTGTAATCATAATGGCACTGTAAATATGAGCCGAACTATAATCCATAATCTCCACCATCTCATAAATAGCTACCGAGGCTACTTTCGTCTCCCCCGGAATACTGCCCCCTACCATGAGGACAACACCAAACTCACCCACCGTGTGAGCAAAGGTGATGATCAAAGCCGTCAAGAGTGCCGGCTTGATATTGGGTATTCCGACATAGATGAGTGTCTGCCACCAGTTTTTACCGCTAAGTGAACTTGCTTCTAACATGTTTTTATTGAGTGATTCAAATCCGCTTTGCAAAGGCTGAACCATAAAAGGCAGGGAGTACAAACAGCTAGCAATAACAATGGCACTGAAATTAAAAACCAGCGAAAGACCAAAAGTCTCTTCAAAAAACCTTCCGACTGGTGATGTCGCTGACAATCCCCAAAGGATATAAAAGCCTAAAACCGAAGGCGGCAAAACAATAGGCAGTGCCGTAACGGCTTCTATAAATGGTTTCATTTTTGAACGGGTTTGCGAAAGATACCAAGCCAAAGGAAGTGTGATAATAAATAAGATCAGTGTAGTTAGGGCAGCCAATTTAAAAGAGAGTAAAAAAGGGGTCCATTCTAAAGCCGGCATTATGACAGAACCTCTGCTATAGAGATCTCACTGGCACGAATATAGGCTGTAATCTTTTGTGCAGGCTTTAAGTCCATCTTTTTTAGGGCAGTCGTTGCGATCAGAGATTCCAGTTTGGTATGACCGCAAAGCAGTTGAACAGAAGACAAAATCTCTCCTTCTTCTATCGTGTCAACTTCCACGCTGAGTTGATTGCTAAAGCTTAAACTGCCGCTTACGTCTTTGCCCAAACCTACGGCTAAGGGCTTAATATTTAGCAGTACTTTGCTACCTACCTTAATGTTGGCATTCAGATCCAGACTCAACATCTTCAACGCTTTTCCTTCACACTCTAAGCCTAACATATGAAGCGTTTTGTTTTCAGTTATGGAAGTGATCATCGCTTGAACTTGTGACATTACAGAGCCTTATAACCATGGTTTAAAAAAACTTCTTGTGCTTTTTGTGTCACAAGGAAATCATAAAACAGCCGTGCCCCGTCGCTAGGCTTTGCTTTTTTAAGCAGGACCATACTTTGTTTAATGGGAGCATACAGGGTTTGCGGGATATCTATCCAGTGCTTATTGTGTTCAAATCTTCTCATTTTAGGTGTAAAGAGTGCTGACTTAGCAATAAAACCTGTATCAGCAGCAAGTAAAGCATAGGATACTGCCTGAGAAACTGACTCACTGTAGACAAGCCTTGGTTTTAGCTTTGTCAGGAGCTTAGCCCTTTTTAAGACCTCCAAAGCGGCTTGCCCATAAGGAGCCGTTTTAGGATTGGCCATCACAATCTTTTTTATCTCTTTGTCTTGTAACAGGTCCAAACCCTTTGAAAAATCACGGCTACGGCTGCTAAACAAAACCAATTGCCCTTTGGTATATAATCTGGGTTGTTCCAGTGCATAACCGGTATGAAAAAGGGTTTGAGGAAAGTTGGTATTGGCGGATAAAAAAAGCTCGTAGGGGGCACCATGCCGAATCTGAGCAGCAAGTTTTCCGCTGCTGCCTAAGGTGATCCGTAGTTTAATGTCCGGATGAACGATGCCAAATAGTTTTTCAATATCCTTAATAGCATGACCTAAATTGGCAGCC
>JBFHUP010000024.1:0-11645 GCA_041589975.1 Sulfurimonadaceae bacterium
ATGCTAACGTACGTCCAGCAATCTCTTATGATCCGTTTATTCCATCACGTTACCCAGGTATGGATGTTGTAACAATTCGTGAGAACGAAGAAGATCTATACGCAGGTATCGAGCACCAACAAACTCCAGAGGTAACTCAGTGTCTTAAAATCATCACTCGCCCTGGTTGTGAAAAAATCTGTCAATATGCTTTCGAATACGCTAAAGCTAACGGTAGAAAAAGAATCACTTGTATGATCAAAGATAACATCATGAAAATCACTGATGGTCTTTTCGTAAAAGTATTCTACGAAACTGCTGAAAACTATCCAGATATCCAAGCTGATGAGTGGATTATCGATATCGGTATGGCTAAACTTGTTGATGGTCCTCAAGACTTTGATATGGTTCTTATGCCTAACCTTTACGGTGACGTTGCTACAGATATCCTTGGTCTTATGACTGGTTCAGTAGGTATCGCACCAGGTGCAAACGTTGGTACTGACTACGCAATGTACGAAGCGATCCACGGTTCTGCTCCACGTCACGCTGACCAAAACAAAGCAAACCCATCAGGTCTTTTACTTTCTGGTGTAATGATGATGGTTCAAGTTGGTCAACCAAAAGTTGCTGAAAAAGTTCACAACGCATGGTTAAAAACTATCGAAGATGGTATCGTAACTTACGATCTTGCTCGTAAACTTAAAGCTGCTGGTAGACCATACACTGAAGTTGGTACTAAAGAATTCGCTGACGCTGTTATCGAAAGACTTGGTCAAGAGCCATCTACTTTAGAGCCAAAAAGATATGATGCTGCAGTAACTATCAAAAAACCAGTACTTACTAATGTAAGAGCTACAAAAATGAACCTAATCGGTTGTGATATCTTTACTCGTGACGATTGTGACTCTAACACAATTGGTGACAAACTAGTTGAGTTATGTGAAGGTACTAACCTTGGTCTTAAAATGATCTCTAACCGTGGACAAAAAGTATATCCAAACGGTCACCCAGAGACTTTCTTAACTGACCACTGGAGATGTCGTTTCTATAACAAAACTCAAGGTGACATCATCACTAACGGTGACATCACTAACATGATGAACAAAATCGACGCTGCTGGTATCGAAGTTATCAAAACTGAGAACCTTTATGCATTCGAAGATGGTGAGCGTGCTTACTCTCTAGGTCAAGGTGAGTAATTAGCCTTTGCTACTTCTCTTCCCCTTGGGGAAGATCCCTCTTTTAACTTTTATTTTCCTCATTTAAAATCATTATCTATTTCTGTTAAATACCCTTTTTAAGTAATCCTATTTGAGGCTTATGTTATACTCCGCTAAATTAAAAAAGGAAGATTATGGCCTGTATAGACCTTACTGTTGATAACTATAATGATGCTTTAAAAGAGCATGACCTACTTTTTATGCATTTTTGTATTCCATCTTCTGATGCGTGTGCAGAAGTTTCTACTGCTTTTGATACATTAATTGAAAAGCATGATGATATTGTCTTTGCCAAAGTTGATACACAAAAAGATGAAGATTTAGCGGTAAAGTTTGCTATTAGAGAGGTTCCGACTATGGTTGTTGTAAGAGAAGGTATTATTGTTTATAAAGAAGATGGTGTGGTACTTTCAGAAGATGATATGGCCTATGTCATTACAAAGGTAAAAGAACTTGATATGAGCATCGTTCATGCTGAAGTTGCAGAGATGCAAAAGAATAAAAACTAGAGCACTTATCGTACTCTAACAGTGACCTTTAAAGCTAAAAGTCACGATAAGAAGTGATAAGTAGAGACAGAGGCTCTCCTCTACTTGACTTTCTCTACATATTCACCTTCTACCGTATTTACTTTGATGATATCACCCTCTACAACATGATACGGTACTTGTACAACGGCACCTGATTCTAAAGTTGCCGGTTTTTTGCTTCCGCTTGATGTGTCACCTTTAAAGTTTGGCGGTGTCTCAACAACTTTAAGTTCAACCATTTGAGGAGCATCAACGGTCAATGGGTTACCATTGTGAAACAGAACCTCTACCATCATTCCGTCAATAATCCATTTAGCTGCATCTTCTGTTTGCTCATACGAAAGGCCCAGTTGATCATACGTTTCGGTATCCATAAACTGAAGCATATCGCCGTCATCATATAAAAACTGCATCTCTTTGGTAACCATCTCTGGTTGTTGACACTTATCACCTGCGTGGAAAGTCTTTTCTACCACACGTCCATCTGCAAATTTTTTGATTTTTGTACGAACAAATGCCGCACCTTTTCCTGGTTTAACGTGCTGATACTCAGTAATCTTGTAAGCAACGCCATCCATCTCAATTTTAAGACCTTTTTTAAGGTCGGTCATAGAGTAAGTTAAAGCCATTAGAGTGTCCTGATCTTAATTTTTGACATTATACAATCTTTTAGATTAAATCTTCTGTACGGTCGTGAGGGCTTATTTGACTAAAAGGGATAAGAAGCTTTGTTCGTAACTTTGAAAAAGGTGATTGCTGATATCTAAAGCATTTAGCAGTGCATCAATGGTTTCATGGGGGTACTCTTTATCTACGACGATGGTGTATTTATAAAAAACAATGCCTGATTCATGAAAGTTAAAACTTCCGATAGGAAGCTCTAGATTAATATCGTTAATCAATGCCCGAATAGTAAGCTCATGCGTTTGCGGTACTTGCATAGTTAATGAGATGAAGCACTGGATAAACTGTGTGGTTGGGTAGAGGCCGTGAGGGTCGGGGAGCGTGTTAAGCTCTACATTTAAAGCGGAACCATCCTCTTTAGCCAGTGGAATAATAAGTTGATCAAGACCACGTTCATCTTCAGCATCATGATAAAAAACTGCCAAGCCTTCAGCTTCAAGCAGGGGTTGTAGTTTTTTCATTAAATTCATGCAGTTATTGTAGCACAAAAGAGTTCTCTTTAATGCGAAAAATGGTATTATTCCGGCAAAGGAAGCTATATGAAACGAGTCGTCGTTAAGGTTGGTAGTGCTGTTTTAACGCAAGACAATAAGATTGCTACAGATCGTATGATGGATGTGGTGACTTTTATCGCCCAGTTGAACAAAGAGTATGATGTTGTTTTGATCACTTCAGGTGCAGTAGCTGCAGGTTATGATGTTTTGAAAGTGGATAAAGCGACAGAGATGAACAAGCGTGCCTTGGCTGCTGCCGGACAACCGATACTTATGGAGAGCTACAAAAAGAAGTTTGACACATTTGGTTTGCATACAGCCCAAATCCTTTTACGAGAGGTGGATTTTGATTCTCGTCGTCGTACAAAGATGTTCCAGGAGATTATCGATATCCATTTAGAGCATGGTATTATCCCTATTATCAATGAAAACGATGTAGCCTCACGACCTCAAGAGCTTTTCGGGGATAATGATCAACTCTCCGGTGAAGTGGCTCATGCTATTGATGCGGAACTACTTATCATCTTTAGTGATATTGACGGCTATTATGATAAAAACCCTAAAGAGTGTCCGGATGCAAAACTCTTTAAAGAGGTGTATGAGATACCCGAATCAGAGCTTGTCAGTAAAGTGACACCCAATCACCCTTTTGCTACGGGGGGAATTGTAACCAAGCTTAAAGCTGCTGACTATCTCATGAAGCGAAATCGGAAGATGTTTTTATGTAACGGATTTGACTTAACAGCAGTCAGGTCTTTTATGTTTGATAAGGTACACACGCAAGGAACGCTTTTTTTGCCAAAGCCTTAAGTGGCAAAATATGACATATGGCACTTTTTTTGCTAGGGTATTAGGAAGATAGGCTAGAATGTTTGAAAATATGAATAGCTATAAAGGGTTTAAATGGGTCAAGTTATTACAGTGACATCCGGTAAGGGTGGTGTAGGAAAGTCAACATCGTTGGCAAATATTGCTGTGGCACTTGCTGATCTGGGCAAAAAAGTGATTGCCATAGATTTTGATATCGGTTTGAGAAACCTGGATATGATTTTGGGATTGGAAAATCGTATCGTTTATGATGTAGTCGATGTGATGGAAGGCAACTGTAATCTCTCTCAAGCAGTCATTGGTGATAAACATAGCAAAAACCTCTTCTTTTTGCCCGCCTCACAAAGCAAAGATAAAAACATCTTGGATAAAGCCAAAGTGAACTCTTTGATAGAGACACTTAAAAAAGATTATGACATTATTCTTTTAGATTCGCCTGCCGGTATTGAAGGCGGTTTTGAACATGCGATCGCTTTTGCAGATCAAGCACTGGTTATCTCAACACCTGATGTCTCATCAGTTCGTGATGCAGATAGAGTGATTGGTATTATTGATGCCAAAAGTTTAAAAGCCCAGCAGGGCGATGAAGTGCAAAAACATATTATCATTAATCGCATTAAACCGGAACTTGTAGAACGCGGTGATATGCTAAGCACCGAAGATGTCTTAAAGATCCTAGCACTGCCGCTTATTGGTGTGGTGCCGGAAGATGAAAAAGTGATCTCATCAACCAATATGGGTGAACCGGTGGTCAGAGATGAAAAAGCGATGTCGGGTGAGGCTTATCGCCGTATTGCTCGAAGAATTGCGGGTGAAGAGATCGAGTATTTGGATCTGAAAGCTAAAAAAGGGATCTTTAAAAGGTTGTTTGCATGAGTTTAGTCAACCGCATCTTTGGCTCAAAGCAAACAAGTGCTGCTAAAGCAAAAGATCGCTTGAGTATTATGCTGGCTCATGAACGAGCTGAGAACAGTTTTCCTTTTTTAGAAGATATGCGAAATGATATTGTAGAAGTTATCAAAAAATACACTTCAGTTGAAAATGTTTCGATTAAGACAGAACAGAATCAAAATATTGATATATTAGAGGTCGAGATTACTTTGGGCAAGTAATCACGTAGCTACTATGAAAAAACGTAAACAAAAAAAACGTAAGGTTCATAACTTCTTAGCCCTAAATAAGGCATTGACCTATTCCATTTTAGCCGTGACCTTACTGCTTTTTATGACCGGTGTTGTTGTAGTGGCTTACAGCCTAGGTTTTGAAGACGCCAAAGAGAAGCAATCCACCATGGTTTATAAAATCAAAGAGGATAACAGACTGCTTCGCAATCGCCTCAAGCAGACCTTGGGCGATACAGACTATAGCGTACCAGATGCGAAGTCTCATGAACAATATCAATCACAAAAGAGCATGAAAAATATTCCGAAGCAGACCTTAACCCATGAAGAGCTGCCTTCGACTAAAAAAAGAGCTAAAAAGGCAAAACTTGCCTTGATTCTTGATGATGTCTCCTTTCCAGCAGAAGTGCGTGATGTCAAAGCTTTGGGCATTAAAGTTAATTTCTCGTTTTTCCCGGTCACTTCAAAACATCCGGATACTGCACGGTTGGCAAAAAAAGAGCCTTTTTATATGGTGCATCTGCCGTTAGAGGCGATGACCTTTTCAGCCGAAGAACCCAAAACCTTACGGGTGCATGACAGTATGAAAAAGATGGAGCGACGCTTAGCTGCCATTAAACGAGATTTTCCCCGTTTACAATATGTGAACAATCATACAGGATCAAAGTTTACCTCAGATTATGAGGCTGTTAAAAAACTTTATAAAGCAGCCAGAAAACATAATCTAGATATTGTGGATTCACGAACCATTGCAACAACGCAACTTCCTGAGGTCTATAAAGATTTTAATCGCAAACTGCTCTCCCGAGATGTTTTTTTAGATCATGAAGCTGATGTTAGTTATATCTGCGGTCAAATGAAACTGGCTGTTAATACAGCGATTCGCAATGGCAAGGCGATTGCTATAGGTCATCCGCGTCGAGAGACTATTAAAGCACTTAAAGCATGTAAATCTTACTTTGATGCTGTCAACCTTGTTTATATCTCTGAGCTCTAATGCCAACTTTAGCGACGCTTCCTCAATCATTGACGGAAGTTAAGCCTGAAGTTCAAACACTTTTTTTCAAAGGTGATACAGCACTACTTGAAGCCAAAAAAGTAGCCATTGTAGGGAGCCGTCGACCGACTCTTTATACCAAAAACAGTACCTTTGCATTGGCCCAAGCCTTAAAAAATGCAGGCATAGTGGTCGTAAGCGGTGCAGCTATGGGGGTCGATGCTTTAGCTCATAAGGGGGCATTCCCCCAGACGATAGCTGTTATGGCTAACTCCTTGGATCTTCAGGTTCCAACTGTTAATAAGGGGCTTATTGCTTCAATGAGTCAAGAGGCTTTAGTCGTAAGCGAGTACCCTGAAACAACCCACCCAACACGCTATAGTTTTGTACAAAGAAATCGTATCGTAGTAGGGTTGTCCGATATTGTTATCTTGGCTCAGGCAGATCTTAACAGTGGGACCATGCGAAGTGCCGAGTTTGCTTTAGCGTTGGGTAAACCTCTTTATGTGCTGCCGCATCATCTGGGAGAGAGTTTGGGTACACAGCAGCTTTTACAACAAAACAAAGCAGAAGCGATTCTTGATTTGGATTTTTTCATCAAGCAGATCACAGGTGTGAGTCACAAGGTTGAGAGTGATGATGATCTGCTGGCTTTTTGTGCCGGACAACCCACCTACGATGAAGCGGTGGCAAAATTTCAAAACAGAATTTTTGAGTATGAACTTATGGGTAAAATTGAAGTGATTGAAGGACGGGTTAGAGTTCTTTAGTCTGTTAGATAATCAACATGGCATCACCATAGGAGTAAAAACGGTAATGGTGCTTTTTGGCCTCTTCATACAGCTCTAAAGTCTTTTCCAGCCCGACAAAAGAGGCCACCAGCATAATCAGTGTTGATTTGGGCAGATGAAAATTGGTTAAAAGATGATTGACCCGTTGGGGCGGGTTGTTCGGGTGTAAAAAGAGGTTGGCTTCTCCCTCTCTTTGCTGTGTCCGTACATAGTACTCAATAGTCCGTGTCACGGTTGTCCCTACGGCTAAAAGTTTGGTACTGCTTTTAATAATGGCTAGACCTTCATCTGAGATCGTATAGTATTCGCTATGCATCGGATGATCAGTGATGGTCTCATGCTCGACAGGTTTAAAGGTCCCAGCTCCTACATGCAGTGTCAGGTAAGCATGGTTATGCTTTTGGGTAAAACGTTTGAAGAGCTCATCAGTAAAGTGCAGTGAGGCCGTTGGAGCTGCTACAGCTCCGGCATCTTTGGCAAAGACTGTCTGGTAGTTAGTCTCATCTGATTTATCATCTTCTCTTTGCATATAAGGGGGTAGGGGGAGATGGCCGATATCATCTAAGAAGCTCTGTAAGGCTAAAAAGTCTAAAGTTTGACCCTCATTGAGAAAAATCACATCGCGTGTTCCATCCTCATGTACCGTAATGACTTTGGCTTTAAGCTCTTTGTCAAACTCTAGCAGGGTATCAACTTTGACCTTTCCTCTGATATAGACAGAAAAGAGATTATCCGGAAGGGGGCGGTTAATCAGAAGTTCCACCTTGCCGCCACTCTTTTTTTGCCCATACAGACGTGCTTTGATCACTTTGGTGTTGTTAAACAGTACATTAACATCATCATCTAAAAAAGTGTCAATATCTCTAAAAACAGCATGGGTGATGGTGTCATTTTTACGATCATAAACGAGAAGCTTGGCACTATCTTTAGGGTTGGCAGGGGTCGTGGCAATAAAACTTTGATCCAGATCAAAGTCATAGCTTTGGGTAAGTAGGGGATCTTTAGTGGACACTATGCTTGCTCTGCAGGAGTCTCTTCTTCGATCTCTTCATCCTCTTCTTTATGAGGATTGATCACACGGGCAATCACAATAGAAAAGCCGTAAAGGATCGTCAGCGGTCCAGCCATGAGTAGCTGGGTCATCACATCCGGTGGGGTTAAAAGGGCTGAAACGATAAAGATAATAACAATAGCATATTTAAAAAAGTCTTTTAAGGATCGATCCGTGATCAGCCCCATGATCGCTAAAAACATCGTCACGATCGGAAGCTCAAAAGCGATGCCGAAACCAAAAAGAATCTTGGTGAAAAATCCTACATAATCCTCAATATTGATGTACTGAGTAAAAGCAAAGGTACCAAAAGAGAGTAAAAACTCAAATCCGAAGGGGGTTACGATGTAGTAGGCAAAAAGCGTCCCCACTAAAAACATCAAGGTTCCGCCGATCACAAAAGGGATCAAGAGCTTTTTTTCATTGGCATACAGACCTGGAGCGATAAAAAGCCAGATCTGCCATAAAATAATCGGAAGCGAAAATATAATGGCTGCAAAAAATGAGACTTTAAGAGCGATAAAAAAGACGCCGCCTACTTGATGCGTTGTGGCTTGTCCACCATCAGGCAAAGCTGTTTTAAGCGGAGCCACGACCCAGTTGAGAATCGGTTCATAAAAAACAAATGAGAGAATAAAGAAAAACAGCAGCGTCAATACTGAAATGCCAAGGCGTTTACGCAGCTCTACTAATTGGGGTCTAAGTTCGTCAAACATTAGGCATCCTCTTTCTTGTCAACTTTTTTAGCAATGGGGGTCTTTTTTTTCTCAAAAGTTACGGTTTCACGTTGAGGCTCTTGGGATTTGGCTTTGGGTGTTGTTTGTCCACTTTTGAGTTCATCGTCTAACTTGCCGATCTCAGCTGTCGGATTGGCATCCATGACGGCTTTATTGATCTCATCAATTTCGGATTGCAGCATCTTGCCGCTGGTTGCATCTTTGACCTCATTGGTCATCTCATCGAGTTGAGACTTGTACGAAAGCATCTCGGCTTTGAGATCTGAGATTTGAAGCTCGCGTTCAAGCTCCTCTTTGGTGTCTGCAATGGTTCCTTTGAGTTTTTTGAAAAATCGTGCGATATCGACCATGGCCTGTGGGAGTTTTTCAGGACCTAAAAATAGGATTGCAATAACAGCAATAAAAAGTATTTCAGTAAATCCCATACCAAACATGCAAATCCCTTACATTTAGTTTTTGTGATTATAGCGTTTTTTGTTTAATTATAAATTTGTTTTTCTATCATATGTTAGAATGTTCGAGAGTAATCATTCTGATGTGATTTTTTACTATAGTTATGAAAAAATTATGTAAAAGGAGAGCCACAATGTCTGCAGATTTATCGTCCAAAGATCGCTTGATGACGCTTGATTTTTTAAGAGGATTTTCGGTCTTTTTGATGATCATTTTTCATCTCTGTTTTGATCTGAACCATTTTGATTATATCGATATCAAGATCTACAGCGGAGCGTTTTGGCACTACTTTCGTTGGCTGATTGTCAATCTTTTTATCTTTACAGCTGGTTACAGCATCGCTATTGTACATAAAAAGAAGATTTTGTGGTCAAAAGCGATTAGACGCAGCGGTTTGCTTTTGCTGCTTGCAATGATGATTACCGTAGCGACCTATTTTTTGTTCCCGTACAGCTGGGTCTATTTTGGAATTTTGCACTTTTTTGCCGTAGCCACGGTGATGGTGTTGCCTTTGGTCTACTTTCCAAAAGTGGCACTTATTTTGGCTGCTCTTTTAGGTCTAGGGTACTATTTTGATTTTCTGGGTACTCACTTTATCTATTTGTGGCTGCAGCCACTGCTTCATCTGCCGCAGTATCCTGAAGATATCGTCCCGATTCTGCCTTGGATTATTCCGATGTTGATCGGGATGTATGTTGGGTATTATCGTGCTTTACCCGAAATCAAGGTTCTGCAAAAATGTAAAACTGTTCTTTTTATGGGCAGACACTCTTTAGCTGTCTATATGATCCATCAGCCTATTTTGTTTGGTTCTTTTATGATTCTTGAATGGTTTTAAACTCAAACATCGTGTTTTCATAACGGGCTTTGGCTTGAGCCTGTTCCGGCGTTAAGTCATTGCCGTCATTCATATACTCTACGATCTTAAAATAGTATTGGGCTCGGGGATCATCTGTTGTGGTGATACCTGAAGGGTTGCACAAAAATCTGTCTCCTATTTGAAGATCTGCCAAGCCTCCCAAGATCATCTTTTTGGTGACTTCATCCAAGTTTTGTTGCAGGGGCAGGGCGATCGCTTTATCCATCATCGCTTGTTCATAGGTCTGTACACCTGCGACTTGTCGGTTTTCATCCGGTGTCAAGACATAATTCATAAAAAGATCTTTGGCATGACCATCCAAAGCGATCAGCTGTGAATTGGTAAAAACAGAAAGTGACATCATAACTCTTTAATTTTTTTCGTATCTTATCGAAAAAATCTCTCAATCTGCCAAGTCAAAAAAGTTAGATAAAAAATTTAGGATAAAATGTTGTCACAAGGAAATATTTTTATGCAGATCGTTACAGAAGCGTTTTTACTTCAGGGCTTGGAAAGCTTTAATCATATCAACAAGTCACAACTGACACTACTCAATGAACCCAGTCCGGCTCAAAAGGGGTGGAAAGATCGTGTCTTGGGTCAAACCATCTCGGATGCCAGAGCGGAACTCTTTATCCTTTTAAAAGGGGTCAGAGGTGAGAAAAATCAGCAAAAGGTGATAGATGACTTTAAACGCCTGCAAGAGCATAAAAAAGCGATCAAAAAGTTGGATGCCTATAAAGATACGACACCTAAACCTCAAGGCAGTATGAAAGTTGAGATCTATTGTGACGGGGGTTGTGTACCCAATCCAGGAGCGTCGGGATCAGGTATCTCTGTTTATCATAATGGAGAACTTTATCAGCTGTGGTATGGTCTGTATGATGCGTATGGTACCAATAATACAGCAGAACTCAATGCTTTGTATGAGTCTTTATTGCTTGCCAAGCAAGAGTCGAGTCAGGGGCATGATGTAGAGATCAAGTGTGACTCCATGTATGCCATTAACTGTATCTCAGTGTGGGCTGTAGGCTGGGAGAAAAAAGGGTGGACCAAAAAGGGCGGAGAGATCAAAAACCTTGAGATCATTCAGAAGTCTTATGCCTTGTATAACAAACTTAAAAGCAAGATAAAACTCTCTCATGTCAAAGCCCATGCCGGGACGGAAGGCAATGAACTGGCTGACAGGATGACGATGTATACCATAAAGAAAAAAGAGAAAACCTTTAAATGTTATGAAGAGCCAATCGATATTCCAAAACTTCTAAAAATGCGGGCAGGATAATGGTTGCAGAAGATCTTTCACGTATAAAGTATGAAGATGTTGTCAAAGTCATCGTTCAAAATGATATTTTTGATGTTTTTACCCAATCCAAGATCTGTTTCCGTTTTGATTTAGCAACGGCAACCTTGCTTCGTGAAATTGATGTGGCTGTTGAAGGTATGGGAGATGTTATTAGGGATGTGATCTATTTTGAAGATGTAGATAACTATGTCATTATCACGGATAAAGCTTTTGCGGTAGGTGATTTTGTTTATGGACTGCGGCTTATTGATGAGGTCATCCATACGATAGATATCCGCGATAACTATTTAGCGTTTGCTACACATGAGGGGATCGGTATCTATACCTTTCCAGATCTCAAACACCAAAAAAGTATTCTTCTTCAAGGCATTAAGAGTTTTTGTTTTGTTAATGAAGATAGAGAGATCGTTGTTGTAACTGATGAGGGTAACTATATCATGGCGAGTGAAACATTGATTATGCAGCCCTTAAAATCTCTGCCTACTGCGTATAATGAATTACGTTATAAAAAGGACTATATTTTAGGTATCAAAAAAAATGGTATTGATTTTATTGAAGAGGATCTGTTAGCTGTGTCATCCGAATACCCCTC
>JBFHUP010000025.1:0-11640 GCA_041589975.1 Sulfurimonadaceae bacterium
AAATAGTGAAGCGGCTGTTTCCACTGATGAGCAATAACACTTACCATCTGCCCCAGTTCTGCATCCTTGTTTTGGCTAAACAGCAGTGCTTCTTTGGCCTCTCTTAAGGCAATTTCTTGCTGTACCCTATCCTCCAAATAGAGCTGATAGGCATCAAGTTCCCGTTTTTGCATAATCTGCTTTTTGACCTTGTTAAGTTTACTCTCAAGCTGATCAACAACAACGGGTTTAATCAAATAGTGATCTACATTCAGTGCGATAGAGTTTAATAAAAAAGTATTGTCATTAAAAGCAGAAGTCACCACAATAGGTATCTCCTCATCCAGTTTTCGTATCTCTTTCATCATATCAATACCTGTCATAACAGGCATCTGGATATCTGTAATAATCAGATCGGGACGCTGCTTTTTATAAACTTCTAAACCTTCAGATCCATTTTTTGCAATATAAATATCATCTACAAATAGTTCCAAAATCTCCACCATGATCTCTCTGATGGCTTCTTCATCCTCAACATAAAGTACGGAAAAACTCTGTTTAATACTATTTTTGTCAAAAGGGCTCATTTCCTTACCTTCCATCAAATCTCTCTTTAACGTCTAAAAAATCATCAAGATTTTCAAAAAATATATCAATCAAACGCGGATCAAAGTGTTTGCCCCGTTCTTCTTTAAAAAGCTGCAATATTTTCTCCATCGGCCACGCTTTTTTATAGACTCTGTCATGCCCTAAAGCATCAAAAACATCCGCTATGGCTGTAATACGTCCATATATATGAATATCTTCACCTTTGAGTGCATAAGGGTAGCCGCTTCCATCCCACTTTTCATGGTGGGTTAAGGATATAATCGATGCCGTTTCAAGCAACGACTGCTTGGAACCTTTAAGCATCTCATAACCCAACATGGCATGAGTTTTCATAATCTCAAATTCTGGGTCATCAAGTCTGCCCTGTTTGTTTAAAATATTATCGGGAATACCCACTTTACCTATATCATGCATCGGTGATGCCATTTTGATATCTTCGGCCTCTTTTTCAGACAAACCATACTTCAAAGCCAAAATCTTAGAGTACTCCGCCACCCGTTTGACATGATCTCCTGTCTCTTTGGAGCGTGTTTCACCAATAGCCCCCATCATTGAGATCACCTCTCTTTGTGTTGAAACAATCTCCTTATTCAAGAGAATCTGCTCAGTCATATCTACATAAAAACAAAAAACCTCTTCAACCCTGCCTTGCATATTTTGAATCGGAATAAAAGAGGTGTTTAAAAAAAGCTCTTCCCCCTGTTTGTTTCGATGCCGAATCAAACCCTGCCAAGGTTTCATGTTGCGGATACTTGCTCTAACCTCTTCATCCAGAACTTTCCTTTCACTTGGATCTACCAATGAAAAATAAGAACTTCCGTTAACCTCATCGGCATCCAAATGAAACAGTGAGATAAAGGCATCGCTAGCCTTCGTTATAAGACCATCTTGCGTAGCACGGCAAAAGAGTGTACTTTGTTGCAGAGCATTTTCATACTCTAAAATAAAACGCTGTTTCATATCAAGATGATAGGCACTGTTGATAAGTTCATCTTTGAGTTTTTGTTTAACCATCGCGTCATGCGTGACATCTTTACCGATGGATAAGAACTCCTCAATCTCATTGGCACTGTTAAGCACCGGGATAATCGTAGTATTGGCAACATAATAAGAACCATCTTTAGTCTGATGTTTTAATACGCCTTGCCATGCCTTTTTAGACAAAATGGTATGCCATAAATCACCGAGAATAAAATCACTGGTATCAGGGTGACGGATAAGAGCGTAAGAACCCCCCACCGACTCATCTCTACTATAGCCACTGATCTTACAAAAGGCCTCATTCACATAACTTATCGTGCCGTCACTATCCATTTTTAAAACAATAGCAGCTTGATCTACAGCCTCTTTATAGGCCGTAAGCAATTTTTGGTGACGCTTAAGCTCCTTGGCTTGCACAACTGTTACGGCTGCCTTTTCCAAAGCTGTTAAAAGCTCCTCAAATCGAAAGGGCTTGATTAAATAGTGGGAAATACCCAAACGGATGGCATCTAAAAGATAGCTGCTGTCATTAAAGGCTGAGTTGATGATAATAGGCGTTTGCGGATCGATTGCGGTGATCGCTTCACTCATTTCAAGCCCGCTCATCTTAGGCATCCGAATATCACTTAAAACAATATCCGGTCGATGTTTTGTAAAAAGCTGCAAACCCTCTTGGCCATCGTTAGCAACCAAAAGCTCTTTACAGCTAAGCTCTAATACCTCAACGATCTCCTCTTGGATCGCCTTATCATCTTCGACATATAAAACCGATAGTTGCGATAAGTTTTCCTCTCTCACCTGTTCCCTTTATAATAAAACTATTATAGAACAAAAAGTCATTTAAGGCTAGTAGACAAAGGAGTACAAAAAGTATGAAGCCCAAACGCAAACATTGTTATATGAGTTGGTGCTTAATAGCAAACTTAATCAGATCGCTGTTACTTTGAAGCTGCAGCTTTTCTAAAATTCTTCGGCGGTAGGTACCCACGGTTTTTGCTTTAAGCTCATATTTGAAGGCAATATCAGAAGGCTTGACCCCTTTGACCATATCGATAAAAACTTCATACTCTCTGCTTGATAGTACTTCCAAACGCTTCTCATCTTTCATATAAGGTGCAATTTTGGCTGTGATCTTATCTAGTATCTCTTGATAGACAACAGGCTTAAGTACATAGGCATCAACGCTTAAGTCAATCGCTTTAAGCAAACGTTCTTGATCGGTGTGTGCTGATGTAAATAAAACCAAAACCTTTTGATCATGCTCGCGTATCTTTTCAAGCATCTCAAGACCACTCATACAAGGCATCTCTATATCTGTTACGACCACATCCGGTCTGTAACGCAAAAAAACCTCTAATCCTTCACAGCCATCCTTTGCCTCATAGACCTTGGCAAAATCAAGTTCAGCCAACGACAAGAGTGTTTCCCGATTATCGCTATCATCTTCTACGATAAGCAGTGTCAGATCATGATAGCTTGCCTGCAGCTTTTTCTTCAAAAACTCTACTCCTTAACGTTAATAGATATCAGTTATCAGCACCTTATTGGTTATAATATATCCAAATTTTTAGAAAGTGGCCATACCTGTGAGAGCATTTATCTATATTGTAGCCTTAACGCTGATCATCTTTACACTTATTGTGACACTCAAAAAGCCTCCCCTTTTTATCATGGACACCCCCATCTCTTTTTCTCAAAAACGTGTGGATTTGACTAAAGCTTATATCTATGAACATTATGATCTGAATGTCTCCCATATCTCCATTGACCCCAAGATGATTGTCATTCACTGGATAGAAGATGATAATACCACAAGGGCTTTTAACCTCTTTAACGATGAAGAACTCACCCAACACTCTGAACAGGTCAAAAAAGCGGGCAGGGTCAATGTCTCAGCCCACTTTTTAATTGATAAAAAAGGGCACATTTTCAGACTGATGCCCGAAACCCAAATGGGGCGTCATGTCATCGGGCTTAATTATCACGCTATCGGTATCGAAAATATCGGTGGTGTGATCGTCGATGGCGAGGCTCAGCCTGATCTAACTCCCGCACAGCTTAGAGCCAATATAGCCCTGGTAAGACACCTCAAAGAGAAGTTTCCTAAGATTGAGTATCTTATAGGCCATTATGAGTACACCAACTTCGAGAACTCCCCTTTATGGATGGAAAAAGATGCAAGCTACCGCACCAAAAAAGATGACCCCAATCCTGAGTTTATGGATGCGATGCATCAAGAGCTGACTGACCTGAAGCTTAAACGCCTTCCATGACAGCCGTCACCTATCTTCTTTTTATCCTTATCCTTACGACCCTGCTTGTAAGCGTTCATAAAAAAGTCTCCACATTACAAACTATTCCCTTGGTACTCATACTTTATATCATTTTTATGATCTTTGGAAATTTGGGACTCTGGGATCACACCCATCAAGATATCCAACAGCTTCAAACACGAACCATTAACAACTTGCTGCCTGCCATGATCTTTTTAATGATGCTGGGCTTTAATCTCAAGCTGTTTCAACAACTGGGTAAAAAGATGCTTTTAGCCTTTTTCTCCACCACCTTTTCACTCATTGCAGCCTTTACAACGATCTTTTATCTCTTTAGACCGTTTCTTTGGGATAAGGCTGCTTTGGATTTTGCTACCTTGGCAGGTTCATGGAGCGGCGGAACCATTAATATGATAGCTGTAGGAAAAGTTGTCGGCATTAGCGAGACCGCTTTAAGTAAGGTTGTAGCCGTCGATAGCATCATCTACACCTTCTGGGTGATGCTTTTGCTTTTTTTAGTACCCTTTGCCAAGCGTTTTAACCGATTCACCAAAGCCGATATCGAGATCAACAGTTTTGATATCAGCTGCCCTATAAGCAATGACACACGCTCCTATATTCGCATCATCATACTTGCCATTGCTGTGGCTTTGACTCTTAATCTTTTAGCCCTTAAGCTTCCCCAAACAGGTTTTATCTCCAGCTCTTTTTATACGGTAGTTTTGGCTACCGTTTTGGGTCTTATCGGCTCAAAAACGAAACTAAAAGAGCTCCCCAGTCACAGTGTAGCTAACGCTATGCTCTATCTCATCATCGCCCTCATTGCATCCAAAGCAAAGTTTGGTGATATCTCTACACTGCTGCTTTTTACAGCTCTAGGTTTTTTTATCATCACCATACATGCTCTTATTATGGTAGGTTTATCCAAACTTTTCAGACTCGATCTCTTTAGTATCGGTATCGCCTCCTTAGCCCACATAGGCGGCACCGCAGGAGCCACGATACTGGCATCCAGCTACAACAAAACCCTTATCCCTATAGCCGTAGTCATGGCAACTGCAGGTTATCTTTTGGGTACAGTCGTAGGATTACTCATAGCGGGAATATTGATATAAAATTTGAAAAAGAAAAAAATCAAGAAGCCAAAATAGTCCAAAGATCGCATTGATGTAAGATCGCAAAGGAGCTAGCGACGCTGGGCCTGCTGCCGAAGCAAACTCAGCTAACAGAAAAGAATTTAGTTCTTTTCTGCATCGGGCTTTAGCCCAGAAACGTAGTTAAAGGGGCTTTGCTCCTTTATCGTATTCATTAATGAAGCAGCTTCCCCGTGCCATACATCTGAGGAATCTGCTTATAACCCAGACCTTTCATCAGCGAAGTTCGTTTCACTTTACGTTTGATCTTATTGTAAACGTCATTAAGATCGGTCTTACCGCTGGCTAACTCTTTGATGAGATAATACGAGAAGAGTCTTTGCTTTTTAGCCTCATAGTCATTGGCAAAATCGCTAGCTTGACCGGCTGTAAGAACAGTCAGTTTACTGCTAGGCAGCCCGTTTTTTTTCACTTTTAACACAGGTGCAACGCCTTTATAAAGCAAAGCCCCCTGATCATCTTTTCCGGAAAAACAGCTATCCATAAAAACAAAGACATTACGAGCATGTGATGCTGAAAGTGTCTTATAGATATTATCCAGTTTGAGATTATTCTCCAGATGAATCGCATCAGCACTCATATCGGTTGGCAGCAGATAACTTTCGCCATTTTTACCCGGAACCCCATGCCCTGCAAAATAAACATAGATATTGCCACTCTTCTCCGCCAGCTCTTTGACAAGCTCGATCTTAGCCTTAATCTGTCCTGATGTTGCATGCTCATTTAACAGCGTGATGATATTCTCTTTGGGAATACCAAAGGTTTTATGAGCCAACTTTTCAAACGCTAAAGCCGAAACATCCGCATACTCTACACTGCTGTTAAGCTGATACTTATTAATCCCGATAACCAAGGCAAAGGAGTTGCTATTCGTACCCACTTTGGTCGTAAACTGATACTCAGAATCCAAAGCCTTAAGGTCAAAATCAGACTTTTGTGTCATCGGAGTATGACTTGCACCGCTGTTTTGCAAAGGGTTAAGTGTATAGCTCATCACCGCATACTCTTTAGTCACCTGAGGTGCACAGCCTGTAAACAGGGCAAGAGCTATCACAGCTAAAATAAAAGTTTTCATTGCTTACCTCTTTTTTTCCACACATCAGCCACAATCTCTCGTGTCCATTGATTCCAGTAGGCTGTCACAAGAAAGTTCTTTTTGAAGGTTACATTGGTTAGCAAATCCGCATCAAAACGTTTCAGAAGATCCTGCATCAAACGATTCTCCGTATCACCCTCTTCTGCTGAAAGTCCTAATTTGACGGGGATATAGAAGATAAAATAGTTACCGACCGTCGCACTTTGCTGAGACCCTACCAAGATATAATCTTGTTTTAATGCCTCAACGTCAATGGCTTGACTCTTTTTATAAACAGGATTGCCGACATATTTAGGAATACAGGCCTGCATAGAGAGTGCCAGCATCACACCCATGATGATCTTGAAAAGTTTCAAAGCTCACCCCTTCTTAGAGATATCCCATATCCTACACTTTTTTGAATAAGTGGTGCCTTAACTAATAATAGTAACGGTAATGCACTAAAAGCTGCTCATCATCTACAAAAGCTTTTTGAACCTCTTTAAAACTGAATGAGAGAGCGTGATTTTGTCCCAACGTGAAATTTTGACTGATACGGTTGATGCGTTGGCCAAAATCCTTATCAAAATAGGTATACGATGTCTCAAAAACCATCTTGGCCTTATCATGCTGCTGCCATACACCGCCAAAAGAGCCACTCGCTCCCAGGTCCAAACGATCTTTATAATAAGACCTTACATCAGCCATCACATAAACAAATCCATGCTCATTACCCCAACTAAAGCCAGCTCCCCCGGCAACGCTTGGACGAATAGCCGTGTCATTAAAATCACGATCCCAACCCACTTTAATACGCCATGCCGTAGGATCAAAAAATTGATTTCTCGGTGAATACGACTCAATAGCCAACATATTCATCTTCTCTACTTTGACCTCATCATTAAAAAAGGTCACATCGGTATTAAAAAACTCGATATGTGTACCTCGGATATAACCGTCATCATTATCATCCAAATCATGAAACGACGGTCTAAAGGAAAACATTTGAAATCCATGATCGTTTCGTGTACCCAAACCTAAAGATACACGTACAGACCTATGCCCTTTTAGTGGATTAACAGGTATCGGGACTTCCGTTTTTTCACCCTTGCCTAAAGCACTTAAGGCACTAAGTATCGATAAAAAACGTTTACGATAATTGGTACCTGGAGCCAATGTGGCTTGAGAGTTACGGTACTGTAAATACTCTACAGCGGTCTCTAAGATATAACGTTTTTGCTGTATATCTTGTATATCTATACTTCTAGGATCAACTTTACCCTCCATGACCTTAATGGCAAGGGCTATCTCATCACTGCTTAAGTGTTTTGATAAAGCCTGAAGTTTTCTATAACGTGATGCCCTAAAATGCTTTTGAGCAATAAGTCCCTCATCCTCTACGGCAAAGATCGTCTCAACAGGAATAACTTGATGGAAAAAATAGTCACGCAGTTTCACACCGGGCCGTGCCACCTCTAAAAACCATAAAAGGTTATACGAACAGTTTTCGGTAAAAAAATAGTAATACGAAAAGACTCTATTGGACTCCCAGATATGTTCAAACATCCGCATCGTCTCGTCCGGTGTCAAATTAAGATCATACTCCCAGATATCACGCTGTTCGGCATTGACATACTCTTTAATCTTCTCATAATAGGGCAAAAGTGAATAGCGTCCTTGATAAAATCCTGTCAATCCCCCTACGGCATAAACAAACCCATTTTTTTCATCCGTAAAAGCGGCATAATTAACCGCATAAGAGAGTAGTTTGGATTTTTTCTGACTGTCTATGCGGATAAATGAGTGCCCAAACATGGATGCCGGAGAGTTTTTATGCCCGGCAGGGAACACAAGACTGGCTGAGTAGGGCTGAAGTCGGGCTTTAACTTTTTCATACTCGCTACACACCACTTTAGGGAAACGCTCTTCGGGAATGCTTAGCTGATCTTTGAGATACCGCTTACGGGCAGGGAAACGACACCCTGAAGCATTATCATCAAGTCGTGTTTCGTTTAACAGGGCTTCAAGTGTCGCTTTCATCTCACTTTTGGCATTATACTTACCATCTTTGGCATGAAAAAAAGATGCATCATCAATCTCGCTCTCTCCATTGACATTATGAAGTAAGAGGTTCCAGTAGGATTGATCATAAAGCTTTTTTTGTTGGGCTAACTCCCAGTACGGATTGGCCATAGCTGTAGTAACAAGTAAAAAAATAAAAAGAAGATGTTTCAATATCGATCCGAAATGTAGATTTGTTGGTGTGGTGAATTACAACCCGAAGGTTGTAAGTGTAGTAAAGTAGAACTTAGATCGTTGCGATAGCATTCATGACGTCTGCCATCTCTACTTTTTCTGATGTGTAAATTGCGTTAAATTTAGCTTGTAACGCAGAAGCAAATGCTGCTTTATCTTGAACTTGTAACAGCTCAGCAAGTGTATCGATTGATTCACCTTGACCCATTGCGATCTCTTGAGCTAATACATCCATGTTAGATGCTACAAACTCTTGAGCACGATCATTAGAAACAAAGCTAGATGGCTTTGAACAACCTAATGTACCTGATGTGATACCAAAAGTTTGGTTACCA
Organism: Sulfurimonadaceae bacterium; assembly: GCA_041589975.1. GTDB lineage: Bacteria > Campylobacterota > Campylobacteria > Campylobacterales > Sulfurimonadaceae > JBFEYF01. The sequence continues at coordinate 8,663 of JBFHUP010000025.1, forward strand.
GAGATACCGTTTGTTGTTGCTTGTAATGAAAGCATTATTGTAGAATCTGCACTAAATAACATAGAACCTAAACCACAACCAGTTTGATTGTTTGCACCTGCAAACGCTGATGAACTTAATGCTGCAACAGCTGCTAAACTAACGACTAACTTTTTCATGTAATCTCCTAATTTTTTAGATCGCAGTCAGTATAAATCAGTTAACCTTAAAACAAAATCAAACTATTTACATTAAATTGTACTATTTAATGCACTTATAAAAAGTGTTATAATAACTTATGATTATTACGACTATCACTCTAAACAAGAGCCATCTAGCTCTCAAACAACCCTTTACAACGGCTTTACGTTCTGTCTCTTCTATTGATGAAGTCATTATTACACTGCATACCCAATCCTTTCTTGCCTACGGATCAGCCCCCGCTGCTTTAGCTGTAACAGGTGAGAGTCTGGAGCGTATCTATGACGACTTGCAAAAAATTGCCATTCCTGCTTTTACAGGCTATGAGCTTGTAGACTTAGATAATGCCTTGAAAAAACTGCATACTTTAGGTCTGTGTAAAAGTGCCCAGGCTGCCATGGATATTGCCTTGCACGATCTCTTTGCCAAAATCGATCATCAGCCGCTTTACCGCTATCTAGGAGGCACTCCAAGAGCATTGCAAACACTCTATACCATCAGTATCAACACCCCTTTAAAAATGCTTTTACAGGCTAAAAAAGCGTACGCTCTAGGCTTTAAAAAGCTGAAGATCAAACTCGATAAGGATGTCAAAAAAAACAGCGAACGGGTACGTCTGATCTATGAGAGCCTGCCTGATGCCGAACTCTTTTTGGATCTTAATCAAGCACTGGATCTCAAACAGAGCAAGGCTTTGATCTCATCCTTGCAAAATATCCCTGTTACACTCTTAGAACAGCCGGTTCAAGCCAAAGAGCTTGAAGCGATGCAGGCTTTGACAGCATTAAAAACTATTCCCATACTGGCTGATGAGTCTGTTTTTAGTTTTGAAGACGCCCAAAAAGCCATAAAGATGAAGGCCTGTGATTTTATCAATATTAAACTGATGAAGTGTGGCGGTATCTATGAAGCCAAAAAGATCTTGGAGCTGTGTCAAAAAGAGGGTATAAAATGCATGATGGGCTCAATGCTAGAAGGGGGTATATCAGTCACAGCCGCCCTGCATCTTGCTTATGCCTATGACAATGTGATCTTTGCGGACCTTGATGGGCCGACTTTAGCATCTGAGACAAATGTTGCAGGGGGTATCTCGTACGATACTATGGAGCTTTCGCTCAAAAATAGTAACGGCTTGGGCACCAAACCAAGGCCAAGGCCTGAGTCTGTTTAAAAATTGAAATGTACACCTACATACGTTACGGCAACATCATCTTCTACGTTTACGACTTTCCCACTTGGAACCTCTACAATCTCTTGCCATACAATTTTTTTACCTTTATAGGCAAGCTCTATATCAATATTATCAGTAAGCGAAAGTAAAACACCAGCACCATAATTTATAGAAGTTCCCATAAGCACTTGATTATTAGCTGTCAAATTCTCAGAGCCATCCCAAAAACTGTAACCCGCACCCACAGTTAAAAATGGTATAAAGACTAAATCTTTTTGCCCAAAATCTAGTGTCAATACAAAATCTGCATTGATACTCGTCACGGTTTTATCTACGTTATTCGACGCAATAAGATCTACATCAAGTTTTGAAAATGAAAATTCAACTCTATTATTATGCTCTATAATAACTCCAAATTTAAGATCTCTAAATTCCTGATCACTCTTAGAAGTTTGATTTATTCCTGTATCATCCGAATAGATATACTCTCCACTTCCACTACCGGCACCAAGACCTAAATAAAATTTATTCTCTGCAAAACTGAGTGTTGCACATAACAGTAAAACTAATAACGATTTTTTCACGCTTACTCCTCAATATAATGAAGTTTTATAGTAGTCAAAAACCCCTCAAATATCCCCGTTTAGAAAGAAGTTATCAAAGAAATATCCACAATAAAACTAAAAGTAACACAATTTTGCGAATTTCATGGCTTTGATTGTGTTATGATTACAGGATGAACCGAAGAAAATTGTTAAAACTTTTAGCCTTACTGCCGTTAAGTTCGTTATGGGCAGGTAGTACCAAACTCTATCATCATGGCATCTATCATAAGAGACAAACCCTTCGTTTTAATGCTCACTGCAGTGATGCTGCACTTCATATCACCCTTTTACAAGGTACTCTAGAGCTTTCTCATACCACTTTAGAAGCAAAAGAGCAGATCACCATCCCTCATTATCAAACAGAAATCACCATAGTAAACCATGCAAGATTCATTGTTAAAGAGATCACGCTATGATCAACCTTTTTGAACCTAATAACACTGATACAACTAAAGAGCAGTTTGACACCCTTGTCAAAACTAAAAATATCCGTATAGAGAAGATATCCTCATTTGGACAGACCTCAACTGATTGGTATGAACAAGCAAGAAATGAGTGGGTGGTCGTGATCGAAGGCGAAGGCAAACTTTTGTTTGAAGATGGAAGCGAACAGGCACTTCATAAAGGTGAATATATCCATATCCCCAAAATGCAAAAACATAAGGTGATCTATTCAGCCAACCCAACGATTTGGCTGGCTATCCATTTTGATTAGGCAAGCATTTTAAAAAATGGTACCGACAGATAACATAAAATTAGAGAACACATCATTAAAAGCTGAATACTCCCCTTCTCTAAGTTCAGCTAAAAAATAGATCAAATCCCCATCACTCCATTTTTTAGCAATAGCAAACTGCACTTCAATCTGTTCACTTTTTTGAGTAAATGTCTCATTTTGTGATGTAACGTGATTGAAATATTCATGTGTATGATCAGCGATCGAATAATAAAGTGTTAAAAAATTAAACCCTGATTCAATGGCTTCTAGAGGTTTTTTAATCCCGAAACCGATTCTATGCACT
>JBFHUP010000026.1:0-11367 GCA_041589975.1 Sulfurimonadaceae bacterium
AATTCATAAGAAATTCAAAGAGTAAGGTAGTAGCAAGGTTCGAAGAAGGAAGCGTACTAAAAGTATGTGACGACTGAGAAAACGCAGCTAATGCCTTGCTATTTGAACTTCATGACGAAACACTATAAAATCAAAGATTTATCCTCTTTATCATCCCAACACATGGATGATATTAACCACTCTCCATCTTTAAATATCAATTGGAAAAGATTCACACCATATCGTGTCATACTACCTTGTTGTGTCTCGAAGTCTAGTTGATACGATGATGTTATTGAAGCAACTTTTCCAATAACCTGACATTCAAACTTAAGTTCTTTTTCACTCAAACTCAAAATATTCTTATTGTTTACCATCTCTTTGATAAAAGCTATATAGTCATCGACGCTTTTTATCATTGGAGAGTCACCCTTGTTATTGATAAACAATCCTTCGTCAATAAAACAGGCTTTGAGTTTTTCATAAGATGGATTGGAACCTTTGTCAAACGAAATAGCTTCATATACTTTTTGTGTAATCTCTTTCATCACTTTTCCTATAAAATAATTTTTCCCTCAATACAGCAAAGAGCACTTCCACTTAGAAAAACTCTATCTCCTTGCAGTTCACATGTTACAACACCACCACGTAATGAGACCTGTTTAGATCTGAGTTTATTCTTGTTAAGTCTTTGAGACCAATAAGGCATAAGTTGTGTATAGGCTGATCCTGTGACAGGATCTTCATCAATGCCATAATTGGGAGCAAACATTCGAGATACAAAATCGTATTCAGTTCCAAACTTAGCACTGATACAAACACCTCGAAGATCTAAGATTTTGAGTTTATCAAGATCGATCTCCATAGTTTCAATATCCGTATCATCTTCAAAAATGACAATATAATCACTATGCGTGAGCACTTCACTAGGCTTTTGAGAAAAAGCTTCATTTAGAGCTTGAGGAATAGTTTCACATACTACAGGTTCTTGCTTTGGAAAATCCATTATAAACTGACTACCCCTTTTGACTACTTTTAAAAGACCACTTTTAGTATGAAAAACAATCTCTTCACCTTCAAAGCCAAGCTTTTCAAACAGCACAAAAGCGGAAGCTAAAGTCGCATGCCCACACAGGTCAACCTCTTTCGTCGGTGTGAACCAGCGTAATTCATAATCATCTCCTTTTTTGACAAAAAAAGCCGTTTCACTGAGATTATTTTCCATCGCAATGGCCTGCATCAAACTATCATCGAGCCAGAAATCTAGTGGACAAATAGCCGCGGGGTTACCTTCAAAAGCTTTTTCGGCAAAGGCATCAACTTGATAAAAAGGTAGTTCCATACTCATTCCTATTTTCTAAAATTAAAATAAATAATAATTCATTGAAAATATACAATAAAAAATAAGAAATTTAAAGTACCCCCCCCATTTACGCTTTAGCGACAGGGGGATCGGCATTTAGTACCAGAAGTGAGAGCAGATAGGTCTGCGTGAAGAGCTAGCCTATTGGTCTGCGACGAACAAAGAAACGAAGCTAATGCCTTACTATTTAATTGTCGTGGCCGTTAAAAATATGTAGTCTTTACCAGTCAACGTCACTCTGAATTTATGCTGTTGTAGATACTTTTTACAAAAGTAGATATCCTTAATCACTAACGACATCTCAGAGTAATTATAGTTGGGAGCTTTAGCCCCATAGATCATCTCTCCGTCTATCCAACGGCAGTTTGGAAATCCTAAAATAATGGCCCCATCTTGCGTCAGATAATTTTGCACCAGAGACATAAAGAATTGTTTAAAGTTGATAGAGGGTGTTTGCAGGGTCCCTATACTTATGATGAGATCAAAAGGATTTAATGAGAGATTATCAAGGTTATTGATATCTTCTGCATAAAGATGCATATTGTTGCCCTTAAAACGTTCCTTGGCTTTACTAATAGCGGACAAAGAGTGATCAATACCGGTAAACTCCATTACTGAAAACTTCTCATCAGAAACCGTTTTTTGAATCGTCTCAAACTCATCACCGCTGTTAATACCCAGATTGAGCACCCTGCTTCGTTCAGTGATTTTTACCGCTTTTAAGGCTTGTATATAATAGTAAATAAATGCGGGTTCTTCATCTTTATGAATCGCAGCAAAAGCAGAATCCACACCATATTTTTCTGATTTATCTTCTACACTTTTATGATGAAAAGAGTCCTTAGTTTTTAGCTTTTCAAAACCGATCTTTACGATATGTTCATCAACTTTTTGGGGTGTGAGCATTTTGCAATAAAGCAGTTGGGCCAGATCAGTCCATGCTTTATAACCCCGGTAGATATAGATTTTACCTTGGATATTTATCTGTGTTCCAGCATACATCGATGATTCGATATCAGGATTAAGAACTTCAAAAAAAATTGTTGATTCTTCGTGCAGTAAAGCTTGAATTTCTAGCATAATTTGCTGCATAGATTGCGTAGTATAGTGCTTCATAAAAGAATTTTACACTAATTAAAGCCTCTTTATTGTATAATCACAAAAATTAGCCCTAATTCATGCGGCAGAGGATCGTAATGTTTGATTATCAAACCCTAAAACCCCTACTTTTTAAACTGCAACCCGAAACGGCTCACCACACCAGTGAATATTTTTTACGCATAGCCAACAGCGTACCCTCACTTTTTAACCGCTGGATACAAAAACACTTTATCGATGATGAGGCTTTGCATCAAGAGCTCTTTGGTCGTACTTTTCTTAATCCTGTAGGTCTTGCTGCGGGTATGGATAAAAATGCTACCATGATCCCAGGCATGCTGGCTATGGGCTTTGGCTTTACAGAAGTAGGAACCATCACTCCAAAACCACAAGTAGGCAACCCAAAACCACGTTTATGGCGTCATATCGAAGAGGAGTCATTGCAAAATGCGATGGGCTTTAACAATGACGGTATGGACAAGGTCAAAAAACGTCTTTTACAGCATTACCCTTTTACGACACCGATTGGGGTTAACATCGGTAAAAACAAAGTAACACCTGAAGATAAAGCCATTGAAGACTACACCTTACTGCTTCAAACCTTCCATGAAGTAGCAGACTATCTGGTTATCAACATTTCATCACCAAATACACCGGGTCTGAGAGATCTTCAAAATGAAGCCTTTATCAAAGAACTTTTTGAAAAAGCGACTCAGATCACACAAAAACCGATCCTTCTAAAAATCGCACCCGATATGCAACCCCAAGATGCGGTTGCCATCACCTCCGTTGCGGTAGAAAACGGAGCATCAGGCATTATCGCAACCAATACCAGTATCGAGCACTCTTTAGTAACTAACCCCTATGAAGTGGGTGGTATCAGTGGAGCTGTGATCAAAGAGAAAAGCTTTGAGCTTTTTGATGCAATTGCCAAAGAGCTGTATGGCAAAACGGCACTTATTTCTGTAGGTGGTATTGATTCTGCAGAAGAAGCTTACCGAAGACTGCAAGCAGGTGCGAGTCTGGTACAGCTGCTTTCTGCTTTAGTCTTTCATGGTCCGAGCTTGGTCAAAAATATCAATCAAGGGATCTTGCGACTTATGAAACGTGACGGTTTTAATCATATCAGTGAAGTGATCGGTAGTCATCGTTAATGAAGTATCTCAAATACTTAAAGCTTTTAACCAATGCTTATGTACTGATCCTTTTGGTCATCGCATCAGTCGCAGTTGCTTTTATGCTTGGGGTGTATGATCTGCCCCAAAAGCACAGTGGTGTCTTACAAAAACAAGAAAAGATAAAAAACGAAGAGCCTATAAAACTTGAAAACGATAAGCTACAAAAATCTCTAAAACAAGAAACTAAGAAGCCTGAAAAAGGAGCATCTATGTCATCATCTTTACCGCAACACTTTACAAAGACTTTAGACAATGGTCTTCAAGTCGTTGCGATTCCTATGCCAAACGGTACAGGCGTAGTCAGCAGTGATATTTTCTATAAAGTGGGAAGCCGCAATGAAGTGATGGGCAAGACAGGGATTGCCCATATGCTGGAGCATCTCAATTTTAAATCAACCAAAAAACTGCCTGCGGGTGAGTTTGATGTCCAAGTCAAAAAATTTGGAGGCCTTAATAATGCCTCTACTGGTTTTGATCAGACACACTACTACATCCGAAGCAGTAAACCCAATGTTGATAAAGCCTTAGAACTCTTTGCCGAGTTGATGCAAAACCTGCTTTTAAAAGATGATGAGTTCCAACCGGAACGTAATGTCGTAGCAGAAGAGCGTCTGTGGAGAACCGATAACAACCCGATGGGCTATCTCTATTTCCGTCTGTTTAACACGGCTTACCTCTATCACCCATACCACTGGACACCGATCGGTTTTATGAATGACATTAAAACCTGGCATATCGAAGATATCAAAGATTTCCACAAGCGTTATTACCAGCCTAAAAATGCGGTAGTGGTTATCGCAGGAGATATCACCAAAGAGGAAGTCTTTGCGATGGTAGAAAAACACTTCAAAAAGATAACTAACAAAGCCGACTATGTTGAAAACATCGTAGATCGTCTTGCATTAGAGTCAGATCTCAAAGCCAATAAAGAGCCATCTATCAAAGAGCACTTTGTAGAGCCGGAACAAGATGGAGCTCGACGTGTTGTCATCGAACGTGATACCCAAGTAGAGATGATGGCTATCGCTTTTCATATTCCTGACTACCTGCATCCAGACCAGCCTACACTTTCAACGATTTCTGAACTGCTTTCAGCCGGTAAAAGCAGCCGTCTGTATAAAGAGATCGTAGATAAAAAAGAGATGGCCAATCAGCTATATGCCTACAATATGGAAAATATCGATCCGGGCTTGTTTATCTGTCTGGCTGTTTGTAACCCGGGCATTAAAGCAGAAGCTGTAGAAAAAGAGTTCTGGAAACAACTCAACAACTTAAAAACTAAAGCAGTACCGCAAAAAGAGCTTGATAAGATCAAGATCAATACCAAAGCGGAGTTTATCTTTGGATTTGAGACAGCAAGTTCTGTAGCCAACCTTTTTGGCAGTTACTTTACCAAAGGGGATATCACACCTCTGCTTCACCTAGAAGAAAATATGGCTAAAGTTACAGCTACTGATATCCAAGAAGTAGCCAAACGCTATTTTGTCGAAAACCAATCGACTACGATTATTTTAAGACCGAAAAAGGAGAGTGAATGATTGAGCTTATTGGTGCAATGACCGCACTTATAACACCTATGAAAGATGGAGGTGTCGATCATGAAACGTACGAAAAACTTATCAAACGTCAAATTGATAATGGCATCGATATCGTTGTCCCTGTTGGTACGACGGGTGAAAGTGCGACCTTAACCCATGAAGAGCACCGTGCCTGTATCGAAACGGCTGTACGTGTTTGTAAAGGAACCAACACTAAAGTCTTAGCAGGAGCAGGAAGTAACGCTACAGCCGAAGCTGTATCTTTAGCACAGTTTGCCCAAGAAGCTGGAGCTGATGCGATCCTGGCTGTAACACCATACTACAATAAACCAACCCAAGAGGGTCTGTATCAGCATTATAAAGCGATCGCACAAGCAGTAGACATCCCTGTCATGCTTTACAATGTCCCGGGTCGTACAGCGGTTGATCTGGAAGCAGACACTGTGATTCGTCTTTATGATGATTTTAAAAACATCACCGCGATTAAGGAAGCGACAGGTTCTATGGAGCGATGCGTTGAGCTTCTAGCCAAACGTCCGGAACTGATTGTGATCTCGGGGGATGATGCGATAAACTATCCTCTAATGGCCAATGGAGCCAAGGGAACGATCTCTGTTACGGCAAACCTTTTACCAAATATGATCTCAGAGATGGTACATAAAGCCCTTGAGGGTGACTTTATGGGTTCCAAAAAGATCAATGACGAGCTTTATACAATCAACACAGCAATGTTCTGTGAAAGCAATCCGATCCCAGTCAAAGCCAGTATGCAACTAGCCGGATTGATCCCAGCATTAGAGTATCGTCTGCCATTAGTAGCACCCGAGGCTGCTTCGATCGAACAACTTCAAACAGCAATGAAAAATTATAAAATAGCGGAGTAAAAATGAGTAATAAAACATTAGTAATTTCAGGTGGAACACGTGGTATTGGTAAAGCGATTGCTTATGAGTATGCAGAGCATGGTGTCGATGTAGCCCTAACCTACAACTCTAATAAAGAAGAAGCAGACAATATTTGTAAAGACTTAGAGAGCAAATTTGGGATCAAAGCCCGTGCCTATGCTTTAAATATCTTAGAGCCTGAACAGTACAAAGATCTTTTTAAACAAATCGATGAAGATTTTGATCGAGTTGACTACTTTGTTTCTAACGCTATCATCTCTGGACGTTCAGTGGTTGGTGGTTTTGGTCCGTTTATGCGTCTTAAGCCTAAAGGTCTGACAAACATCTGGACAGCTACGGTCACTGCCTTTGTCATAGGTGCTCAAGAAGCAGCCAAACGTATGGAAAAAGTAGGAGGCGGTTCAATCATCTCTCTTTCATCAACAGGTAACCTGGTATACACAAAAAATTATGCGGGTCATGGAAGTAATAAAGCAGCTGTTGAAACTATGGTTAAATATGCGGCTGAAGAACTGGGACATATGGGTATCCGCGTTAATGCCGTTTCTGGTGGACCAATTGATACGGATGCACTTAAAGCATTCCCTAACTATGAAGAGATGAAAGCTGGTGTTGAGCGTCTCTCACCGCTAAACCGCATGGGTGAAGCCGGTGACCTTTCAGGTCTTTGTTATTTTCTTGCAACAGATAAAGCCAGTTGGATCACGGGTCAGACCTTTATTATTGATGGTGGGACCACGTTTAAATCAGAATAATAGATATTATTCCTTTACACGCACAAGGAGCAAAGCCCCTTGTACTACGTTAACACTGGGTTCGCTTCGGTAGAGAGCCCACGCGGCTTGCCGCTAATCGGTGCTACATCAAAGCTTTAATCAACTTTGACACCTCTTTTAATTTATATTTTGAACTCTTTTGTAGGAAATCACTATGATGATTTGGAATCTTCCAAACCTTTTAGCAATGTCACGTGTGCTCATGGCTCCCTTTATGTTATACCTTATGCTCAATCCTGAACTCATCACGGATCAGGGGTTTCATAAAAGTTGGGTGAACTACTTTGTGGGTCTTATCTTTGTCATTGCCAGTATCACCGATTTTTTTGACGGTTTTATTGCCCGTCAGCTTGACCAAAAGAGCGATTTGGGTGCTATTTTAGATCCTTTGGCTGATAAAATGCTGACAATGGCTGCCTTTTTTGGTCTCATGATGATGGGAGTGGCTTCGGTTTGGGCTATTTATATTATCATCGTTCGTGAACTTTTTATCTCGGGTCTAAGAACATCTGCTGTTCAGATTGGTCTGGATGTTTCTGCTTCTTGGGCAGGTAAGGTTAAAACTGTGGTACAAATGGTAGCTATCGGCTTTTTACTGATGGAGTGGATCTTTGCCCAACAGCTTTTATGGTTGGCCGTGATACTGACTGTTTATTCAGGTGTCGAGTATCTTATCGCCTATATCAATGGTCTTAAAAATAGAAAGAAGCTTTAATTATGGGTATTTTAACTGCCTTACTGGTCTTATCTTTTCTTATCTTTTTTCATGAACTGGGACACTTTGCTGCAGCAAGGTTTTTCAAAGTCCATGTCGAAGTTTTTTCCATTGGCTTTGGCAAGCGTATATTAACCCGCAAATGGGGTGCTACAGAGTTTTCTTTAGCCTTAATACCATTAGGCGGTTATGTACGCATGAAAGGTCAGGATGATCTTGATCCCGCTAAACGCAATAATGATTCTGATAGCTATAACAGCAAAAAGCCTTGGCAGCGTATTATCATTTTGTTAGCAGGTCCTTTTGCCAACTTTTTTTTAGCTTTTATCTTCTTTTATTTTATCGCCCTATCAGGTCAGCCTGCATTAGGAACCAAAGTCCATAAGACCTTGGATAACTCTCCTGCATATCACGCAGGTCTTCAAGCAGGTGATATCATCAAACGTATCAATGATATTGATGTCACGACACATAGGGCCATGAGTGAAATCATCAAACAAAGCTCTTCGGCCATTGAATTGATTATCGAACGTAACAGTAAATTTCAAAAGATAACACTCAAGCCAAAGATGATAGAGAGCGAAAATATTTTCAAAGAAAAAGTCCAACGAAAGATGATCGGGATCTCATTAGACCCAAGCTACCGTGTCACTGTAGATCACTCACTTTTTTCAGCCTTTGGTGAAGCCTGGTATCAAACGGAAAAAGGGGCAAAGTTTATCTTTGAATCTGTCTCTAAACTCATTACCGGAAGCATCCCGGTCAAAGAGTTGGGCGGGGTCATTTCCATCGTGGATGTGACCGCTAAAGCAGCTAATGAAAGCATCCTTTATGTCCTGTTTATTACCGCTTTTATCTCCATCAATTTGGGAGTCATGAATCTGCTTCCTATTCCGGCACTGGATGGCGGACATATCATGTTTAATCTCTATGAGATGGTAACCAAACGGGTACCTGCGGAAAATGTGATGGTCAATATCACGATATTTGGATGGATGATACTGCTTTCTCTGATGGCTTTAGGCATCTATAACGACATTACAAGGATCATGCTACCATGACAACACCCTATCAACACAACCTCGATGAAGTGATCGAAAAAATTGAATTTGCCAGACTTCAGGTCAACGCCCACCATATCGTAAAGATTGTTGCCGTCAGCAAATATAGTACGGCCGAAGAGATACAATCGCTTCTTGAGGTGGGTCAACGTGCTTTTGGAGAGAATAAAGTCCAAGACCTGATCACAAAGTCCCAAGAGCTTGAAGATCTCCCTATAGAGTGGCACTTTATCGGAAATCTACAAAAAAACAAGATCAACAATCTCATCGATGCCAACCCTATGCTGATGCAATCCCTAGACTCGCTTGAACTTGCACTGGCCATGAACAGTAAACTTAAGGCGAAAGATCAGACTATGGATATGCTTGTGCAAGTCAATTCAGCTAATGAAACCAGTAAATCCGGTCTCAGTGTGGATGAGACACTTGATACCTATGCCCAGATAAGCGAACAATGCCCAAATATCAATCTTAAAGGTTTGATGAGTATTGGGGCCCATAGTGATGATAAAAAGCTTATCAAACAAAGCTTTGAGCAGACACGAGCTTTGTTTGACAAACTTCCAAACAATCAAGATCTTATTTGTTCTATGGGAATGAGCAGTGATTATGAACTTGCAATTTTATGTGGTAGTAATATGGTTCGTATTGGAAGTAAGTTATTTAAATAATAGATCAAAGAGGAAATCATATAATCATTCAATTAACGATTTCTAGCATTTTCTATAGCTTCTAACAGATCTCTATTTTCCTCTTTCATACGGTTAAATGCACTATTAAGAGCTGACTGTAAAGCCTTATCATCCAAGTTATCATCAACAATCTTGGCATACTCAGTAAAGAAGTTTTTATAGGGTGTCACACCTGATGAAAGAACCATTGCCAACTCTATATCAGGGAAATAGTTTTTCCATACAGGTTCGATTTTTCTAAAGAGACTTTTATTGTTTCTCATAGCCATTACAAAGATGATAATCATAATAACTGATAAAAAAACGATATAAAAGATAATAGCTTGAGCGATGCCTAAAAAAGCAAAAGATGAAGGATTAAAGATCAATGCATATTCAATAAAGGGAAAGGCGATAAAAAGAAGCTTGAGGTAAAGGCTTTTCATCCCTCCTAAAGCTCCATGGTCATAGATCATGCGTTTCTTGCCCTTATGGCTTACTGCATTAAGTATCGCTTTTAAACTATACTCTAAAGCCATATTATGCACCTGCATGTGTGCGAAGCACAACTTCGATACTGAGTAGAATAATCGTTCCTAAAAAGGCCGCATTGATCTGCCAAAAGACTGTTTTCGCATGTAACAGTTCAAACTCTTTATGCAGTACTTTAAAGGTGCTAAAAAATGCAAAGATACCTGTAAGTACTAACAAGCTTAAAATAATCATATTTTGCGGTGCAAAGACAAAACAGAGATACACACCTGCTTGAATGGTAAAAAGCAACCAAACAAAGGTCATCTTTTTGATACCATGTTCTCCAAACACTCTCATAGCTGTCGGATAACCTGCACTTTTATAACTTCCATAATGCAACATCACTAATAGCCAAAAATGAGGAACCTGCCAGATAAAATAGAAGATCCCCAAAGCATAAAACTCTAATTCCAGTAGACTATGCCCTGCTGTCAGCCATCCGATAGCCGGCGGAACCACACCTAATATGGCACCCGGAACCACAGCAAAAGCAGACTTCTTTTTAAGCGGTGTATACAGACCGTTATACCAGATAAAGGAGAATAAAAAGAGGTTAAGACCTGCAAATCCAAGTAAATCATAAATCAACACTAAAGAAGATAAGATGAGCACACCTGCGATCATCATACCAGTAGTCGGTGACCATTTCCCTGATGCTATTGGACGATGCTTGGTACGTTCCATCTGAGCATCCTCTTTACGTTCTTGTACCTGATTGATCGTAGAGACACCCATCGCAACAAGTAAGACTGCAAAAGTGGCAGTGAACATCTCTGTGTGAACTTCACCTTTGGCCATGAGGTAGGCAAAAAGAGCCGATAAACTCACAGCAAATGAAAGTACAAATTTAGTTAAAACAATAAAATCTTTAATCACTAACTATCCTTAATTCTTACTCTAAATATCACTTAAAAGTGTTGTAAAGTATTTTAATCCTGCTAAGTGCAAGGAATCATACCACAATAACGCTCTAAAATAACCTGTGGTACATTTTAAAGGCATGGAAAATATCACATTGTAAATATCTGTAATCTTACAAAATGAATCTACCCGTGTCGGAGAGACTATATGCCTGAAGCTATAGACGATGCTTCATTCGTAATCTTAACGCCTAAATAAAAAAAGCTCTTTTACCCAAAGGTAAAAAAGCTTTTAATGTGTGATTCATACAAGCTCAATCTTGTACTTGATGAATCACTCAGTAACACTGTAAATGTAACGACTCAGCGATGTCACTTTGGACATCACTAATCGAAAATCTATTGGATTACTTTAATGTTTTGAGATATTCTGCAATTGCTGCAGCTTCTGCATCAGTAACGTAAGGGAATGCTGGCATATTACCCATCATACCTTTTTTACCATGTTTTAATACGTGGCTTAATAGTGGTGCATCATATCCTACAAGGCTTGGAGCCATACCGAACATACCTTTACCATCTTCACCGTGACAAGAACTACACGCTGCAAATGAAGCAGGTTGTGTACCTTTCATACCTCCAGCCACATACGCTGCAATCTCTTGGGCATCTGAACCTGTAGCCATACC
>JBFHUP010000027.1:0-11284 GCA_041589975.1 Sulfurimonadaceae bacterium
AGAGAACCAACAAGATACTTTCGATATGACTTTAGCAGCATTTGCTATCACTGAAAAAGTTGACGTTTATATCCCAGTAGCAGTTGCAACAGAAGGTTTCTTCGTAACGCACGCTAAGGGTTATGTAAACATGACTGATGAAAAGCTTGCTCTTAAAGCGTTTGATCCAGTTGCAGCTCCGGTACCAGCTATGGATAATGAAACTCCACCGGCTCGTATCCAACGTGATGCTCCTGTACAAAAATCAAACTTCATGTCTTACCTGATTCACTCAGTATGGCAGCAAGAGATTTGGGATTCTAACAAGCGTGCTATGAAATATATCTATGAGTACCTTGGTGGACCAATCGAAGTTCAAAACCCAGAAGCTGACGTATTTGTTGTTGCATCTGGTTGTGCGGCTGCACAAGCTCGTGAAGCGTGGAGATATTCTCAAGAGGAAGGTTTAAGTGTAGGTCTTATCAAAGTAAGAGCTATCCGTCCATTCCCAAGAGATGAAATCGTAGCAGCAGCTAAAAATGCTAAGGCACTTATCGTACCTGAGCACAATATTATTGGTTGGTTATCAAAAGAAGTTAAAGCATCAATTCCAAATGGTGGTATTGTTGTTGAAGGTCCACGTGTATACGGTGGTATGACGCTTCCAGTTGAGCTAATCATGGTTGAAATTTATGACGCTCTCGGTATTGAGCACAACATTAAACTATAAGAAGGAGACACAATGAGTTTAAAATATATTACTCCAGCAGAGCAATTTAAAAAATATCTACCTAAAGATTATGTAGAACTAGTTGACTACGGTCCGTTCGGTAAAACTCAAGATGAAGCTGGCCCAGGTAACATGGGTCAATTCAAAGAGTTAATGGAAGAGCACCCAATGTGTTCTGGTTGTTGGATGGCGTATTTCATTCGTTTGATTTTTGCTTCACTTCCACAACCTGAAGAAACTGTAACACTTGGTACAGCTGGTTGTGGTCGTCTTGCGATCTCTCAAGCTGCGGTTCCATTCATCTACGGTAACTACGGTGACCAAAATGCTATGGCATCTGGTCTTACTCGTGCGTTCCGTTTACGTTTCCCTGATAAGCACAAAGATGTTATCACTATCGCTGGTGACGGTGGTACAATGGATATCGGTTTCTCTATGACTATGCACTCATGGATTCGTGGTGAAAAATTCACGACTATCATGCTTGATAATGAAGTTTATGGAAATACTGGTGGTCAAGAGTCTGGTATGTCTCCAAAAGGTGCAATCCTTAAGATGGCTCCACTTGGTAAAAAAGGTGAAAAAATGCCAGCACTTGAACTTGCAAAAGCTGCAGGTTGTGTGTATGCGGTAAGACTTTCTCCAACAAACATCAAGAAAGCTGCAAAAGTTATCAGAAGAGCAATCTTCGTAGCACGTGAAGTTGGTCCAACTTTCGTTCACGCCTATACTTCATGTAACATTGAATACTCAATCCCTACTGAAGAAGTATTTGCAGATGCAAAAGAGAAAGAGAAAACACGTTTTCAATTCGAAGAGTACATGACTGATGCTGCTAAAGAAGTTATCGAGCGTGTAGAAGCTGAAGAAAAAGCTTCAAAAAGATCTAAAAAAGCAGAGGCGGTATAATCATGGCTGAGCAAAAAAAAGAAAGATATAACATCCGTATCTCTGGCCTTGGTGGTCAGGGGGTTGTAACAACAGCACACATCCTTGGTTCGACTATGGATAATGCTGGTAAATATGCATCTCTAGTACCATTCTTTGGTTCTGAGAAACGTATGGCTCCAGTTGAAGCTTACGTACGTGCTTCTAACCAACCGATTTTTGAAGTTGGTGAGGTTGTATATCCAGATATTATCATGATCTATCACTCTCAAGTTGTTACTCATGGTAAATCTTATACAATGCCTTTCTATACTGGTCTTAAGCCAAACTCTTTGATCATCATTAACACTGATCGTGATGTTCTTGAGCCAGAAGACATCAAAGTATTAGAAGATCTTAACGCTACTGTAGTTCAGTTTGATGCTACAGAACTTGCTAAAAAAATTGCAGGTACTGAGCTTGCAACAAACATGGCAATGATGGGTATGTTATTAGGTCTTACTAAGCTTGTAACAACTGAAAACATTGAAGCAGCGGTTAAAGAGCGTTTCTTAGGTTCTTCTTTCGTTGCATCAGGTGGTACAGCAGCACTTGACTCTGCAATTGAGAAAAAGTTTAAGAAAAAAGAGCAACTACTAGCTAAAAATATGGAAGTTATTAACAAAACTTTCGAAATGGCTAACGATGTAGATATCACTGGTAACGACTTAATCGTTAGACTAGCAGTATAATAAAGGAAATAATATATGTATTATGTAGCAAAAGTAGACGCAGATAAATGTGCAGAATATAAATGTAACACGTGTACTCTTTATTGTCCAGAAGCTAACACGTTAATGTTCGATAAAGAAAGAAATACGTCATGGGTTGACGAAGATAGATGTAAAGGATGTGCACTTTGTGTTTACGTCTGTACTGATATGCTAGATCGTAACTGTATTACAATGGAAATGGCTCAAGCAAAAGAGTAGTTTTCATCTGTCCCCCTTCGGGGTGACACCCTCCACTTTTTAAATCACTTATTTTTAACCTCAAAAATACTTATTTTAACTATAACCATAACTATTAATCCAAAAGTTACTTTTAGACAATTTAGATAAAATTACGCAATTAAAACCAAAAGGATTGTAGTGAAAGTTACAGTAGAAAAAGTAGATGAAATCAACTACATCTTTAAAGGCTCAGTAGACAACAGTGTTATAGAAGCTAAAGCTGCTCAACTCAAAGAAGCAGCTCCTGAGTCTGTAGATGAAGAAAACCCTGCTCCGGAAAGATTTGAACAAGATGCAGCAGGAGCCATCTTTGGAGAGTTTATTGATGCTGGCATGAAAGAAGCCAATATTCCCGTTGAAACGCTTCTGGGTCAACCGGGACTTAAAAAATATGAAAAAAACGACAGCAGTGTCTATTTCGAAGTCGATATCGCAACCAGTCCTACAGTTAATGTGGAGAATATTACGTATGACGATATCATCCCAAGCTACACTAAGCCCGTAGCCAAAGCAGAAGATGTTGAAAAACGTCTGGCTGAGTTTGCCAAACAACAAGCACCCTATAAAGCTATTGCTACACCAAAAGCTATCGAAAGCGGTGACGTAGCTGTTATTGATTTCAAAGGCTTTATCGACGGTGTTGCTTTTGAAGGGGGCAGTGCTGAGAACTTTAAACTACAAATAGGATCACAATCCTTTATTCCAGGCTTTGAAGAGCAACTTTTAGGCATGGAATATGGTGAGGATCGTACCATCACTGTTCATTTTCCGAAAGATTACCAATCTCCTGAACTGGCAGGCAAAGAGGCTCAGTTTGAGATTAAATTTCACGAGATCCAAGAACAGCAGCCTGAAGATCCAGATGATGACTTTGCCAAACGTATTCTCAATGACGAAAGTGCCACACTGGAAACACTTAAAGGGAAGTTCAGTGATCAAATCACAGCAGATGAACTTTCACAACTCTATGAAAACGAACTCAAGCCGCAACTGATTAAAGGTCTATTAGGTAAGTTTGACTTCCCGCTACCCAACAATATTGTAGAACAAGAGATTGATGCCAAAGTGCGTCAGCAAGTTCAAAAGTTAACTCCAGAGGAGCAAAAATCTACAGTTGAAGATAAAGAGAAGTTTTTTGCTATGAGAGATGCGGTACGTCAAGAGGCTCAAGACGGGATTAAAATCGCACTGATAGTTGAAGCATTGGCTAAAAAAGAGGGTGTCGATGTAGATGAAAACGAAGTTATCTCTGCATTAACCCATCAGGCGATGATGACGGGTCAAGACGCTCACAAGCTTGTACAATACTACAAAGATAACAACCTTATGAAATCAGCTCAATTGGGTTTAACCGAAGATAAACTCTTTGGACAGATTTTAGGTTTTAATAAATAGATCTGTTGTATGGCAATCACAGATGATGCGTGGATAAAATCTCTTTGGCAGTGGGCCAACACGCATAATATCCCTGATCTGCACTGGATTGAACATGACTCCTATAAAAAAGGAGGCTATTTTAGAGGTCTGCCACGAGACAGAGAAAAACTTCTCTCTTTGACCACTCTTAACCTTCTAGGAGCCCAATTAACATCACTTCCCGAAGAAGTGATGCACTTAACCCAACTTAAGAAGCTGCTCCTTTTAGGCAATCAAATCACAGATTTACCACCATCCATATCAGAGCTTCAAAACCTTGAGGAACTTTATCTTGCAGGTAACCGTTTACATACACTGCCTCAAGAGATAGGTGCGTTAAAAAACCTTAAAATGCTTTTACTACAAGAAAATCTCATAACCGAACTTCCCAAAGAGATCGGAAATCTTAACAATCTAGAAGTGCTGGAGATTGGAAGCAATCAGATAACTACCCTTCCTAAAACAATGGGACAACTTACGAAACTAACCCACTTAACACTCTGGAAGAACCAATTAAAATCTTTGCCTTACGAACTAAGCCATCTAAAGAATCTTAGAGTTTTTGATGCTATGTACAACAAAATTGAACTCTCCGCAAAGAATGTAGCATGGCTTGAAGAGCTTTTATTAAAAGAGTGTGAAGTCAATATATAAGAGCACAAACTGCTATCTGGTGGTATGGTTTTTGCTTTTTTTGCTGTATAATTTAAGAGATTTGGCCAAAAGGATAAACAATTTTGACTCTAACGAATTTGATTGAAAGTGTTATGAACTATGGCTGAAGAACAACTTCCTGATGAAGAGGAAATAAGTGTCATAGAAGAGGAGGATGTTTCCAGTGAGGAATCTTCTGAATCTCTAGACAAAGAACTTGTACCGGCTGACAAAAAGAAAAAGCTTATTATGATTGCAGGAGCAGTTCTGCTGTTTTTGATGCTTATCATACTCATTGCCTCGCTTATGGGGGATGAAGAGGATTATAGCGATGATTATGATTACAGCCAAGAACTTGACACTTCACTGCAAAGAAAACGCCTGATTCCGCCGTCTCAACTGGAAGTTATGATTAAAAAAGCAAATCTTCTTTACTCGCAAGGCAATAAAAAAGAGGCTTTACACCTTTTTAAACAGATCGCAGTTCACTCCGAATCGATCTCTTTTTACAATTTGGGTGTGGCTCGTATGAAAAATGGCCAATTTGAACTTGCCAGAAAAGCCTTTAAAAAAGCAATCGCACAAAATGATAAAGTGTGTGTCTCTGCAATCAATGCTGCTGTATGTTCACTCAAGCTGGGTCATACCAAACTACATAAATATTATATTGATTTGGCTTCATCGAGTTTAC
Source organism: Sulfurimonadaceae bacterium (assembly GCA_041589975.1). Taxonomy (GTDB): domain Bacteria; phylum Campylobacterota; class Campylobacteria; order Campylobacterales; family Sulfurimonadaceae; genus JBFEYF01. The sequence continues at coordinate 5,351 of JBFHUP010000027.1, forward strand.
AAAATGAGCACAACTCTCCGCTGTACTCCTACTATAAAACACTGATAGAATTTTATAAAAACCGCCCGTTAGAAGCTCTCTCTTCTCTTACACATCAAACCAGTAAATATTTTCAACAACAACAAAACTATCTGAGGGCCAAGGTAGCTTTTACCCTCAATGATGCCCTTCAGGCAAGCACCTATTTAGAGCAAGCCATCAATGATGATGATTTGGCAACCCTAGGCATGCTATATGCACGTTTGGGCAATCTAGATTTAGCAAGAAAAATGTTGCTCAAAGCCCTTGAAGGCGGATATGCACCGATTAAAAACTCCCTGGCTTTAGCTCATATTTATCTTAAAAGCGGGGCAGTTCAAGAAGCAAGTACGATCTACAAATCGCTCTATGACAAAGATCACAAAAATTACACAACTATCTATCCTATCAAAGTCATGCTCAACCCTGATCAATTTGATCTAAAAAAAGTTCAAACAGCCTATACCGATCGTGACTATTATGATGACGCTAAAAACCTGGAACTCATCTTACATTTTGCACCCTACAAAATTTTTGATGCACTTGATACCGTAAGTTATATCAAAAAAGGTTCAGCCAATATTTACATTGATGATATTGAAGGAGCTAAGCTTTATCTCTCCAAAAGTACCCGTTTTTCAAAAGTTAATCAGGTCATTGCATCTGCCATCAATGATGTACTCAATCGCAAACTCAAAAAGGGGCTTAAGAAGTTTTTATCGATTGCTAAAAAGCACCCTAAACATGCTATTTTAAACTATAATCTTGCTCTGACCTATGCTAAACTCGGTAACCTTAAAGAGGCAAATATCTACTTTAGCAAAAGCTATAATCTTGATGCTAAAAACTATCTTGCCGGTGTGCTTGCAGCTATGACCGGTAATGTCGTTGGGAAGGTCAATACCAAACAGCAGCAGCTCTTTAAGGAGAACCTCGCTAAAGAGATAGAAACTGCAGATATCGCCTTTGTCAAAGCTCTCTCTGCATTTGTTGATAAAAACTACCCGGGAGTGGTTCAGTGGTCAGAAGAACAAAAGCTTACAACTTCAATGCAGCATGCACTGATACTTTTAACAGCCAAACGTCTTAAAAACGATCAACTGGCTCAAAAATTCTCCAAAGAACTTATCAGCATAGCCCCTCAGGATATCTTGGCCCATCTGCTGTTTATTCATACAAACTACAAAGAGCTTCCTCACAAAGAGTTTTCTATCAAAACGCTTCACTATCTCAAGCCTCTAAACCTATCTCTGAATGACATTTTTTACGGTTCACACATCACTCAAAGCTTTTTTGTTGAGTATACCTTTTTAACAGGTCATCTTTTTGATCTTTCCAAGAAGCTTGAAGATCAATTGGCTGTAGAAAATCAGAATATCGAACCTATCATGCAGGCTCTTGCTTACAGTAAAATCTTTTTACAAAAGCATGAAGAGGCTTATGTACTGTATAACCGACTCATTGATGAGTACAAAGTACGTGACTCCAATACCCTTTTTTACGCTGCTTTGGCTGCAACAGGTGCTGATCATCATGATAATGCCGTCGCTTTATTAGAACTGGCTAATCTCAAAGATCGTTTCAATCAAGAGAGCCGTTACGCTTTAGGACTATTGTATATCGAGAATAAAAACTATAATGCAGCAGCGACACAATTTTCAAAAGTAATCAAACCAAACTTCTTCTCTGAACACTTTACCTTTGATATAGATTCAGAGAGCCTTGACCAAGAACTTATTATGCTCAAGTAATCAGATTATTTGTCTGAAAAAAAACCAATCACAGTCTCGCTGGCACGAAGTTCGTCACCTTTTTTAATATCCAACCGGGTATGAGAAGGAAGAAACAGCAAGAGTGTTCCATGTAAAATATAACCGTAACGCGATCCGATTTTTACATCTTGGTGAAGCTCAGGATAGAGAGCTATAGGTGTACTAAATCGATTCACAAAGTGCTTAATAACAACCCTGTTCTCATCATTTTTCTTTTGAGAAAACATCACCTTGGCTTGTTCATTAAGTGTCAAGGCCTTTGGTGAGTGAGCCGCTAGTTGAACCCCCCGCTGCAGCTCTTTAAGAGTACATTTGGAACTAAAAGGAACACGCAACGTACCTGCATCAATCAGTCGATTGGTAATCGTAATTTTATAGCACTCCCCTTTAATCTTTCCCTTACACTCAATAGTTTCAATATCTGAGACAATACCATCACATACAGACATAATAGCACCTGACTCTATACGTTCAACCGTTCTTTCAGGATTTTTAAAAACAAACAGCACTGCGGCAAAAGCGATTAAAGCAAACAGTTTTAATAAAAAAGTATCAGATAAAAGCAAAATCACAATCGCCATGACAGCGACAACAAATACAGCCTTAAAACCCTCTTGTGCAATAATAAAACTGTTTGTTGCTTTCATTACTCTACTTTACTTCCGTCTGGATTTTCTGGTGCTAACTTCTCATCAGTAGACTTTATCTCTTCAACCAAACTTTCCATGCCATTTTCCTTTTCAAAGTCGGTGATGATCGTACGAACCAGATCTCCATCAATATTCTCTTTGTCATAAAGAGCAACAACCATATTTTCAATGGCACCGCGATAGAGTTCCAATCGAGCAACGACAGCATCATAATGCTCTTTTAACTCACGCTTGATAAAAGTATCCATCTCTTGTGCCATCTGTTCACTGTACTCTCTGGCTGATCCATAACCGCCGCCCAAGAAGCTTGAACGCTGTTTTTCTAACACCATAAGACCTGCGACATCACTCATCCCATAGACTTGCACCATACCTTTGAGAATATCTGTAGCACGTTCAAGGTCGTTGGAAGCTCCTGTTGAGATCTCACCGATAAATACTTCCTCTGCAGCACGACCCGCTAAAAGAACATCGATCTCTGCATAAAGTTCATGTTTTTGAGCTAAGAATTTATTCTCTTCCGGAGTATTAAGTGTATAACCTAGTGCTGCAAGCCCTCTAGGAATAATCGATACTTTACTAACACGTTTAGCCCCTTTGGTCGTTTCAGCAAGCAGTGCATGACCTGATTCATGATACGCCACAATCTTCTTCTCTTTAGGGTCAATACGACGAGATTTTTTCTCTAAACCTGCTATGGCACGTTCAACCGATTCAGCTAGCTCTTTTTGCGTCACGGTTTTTTTCTCTCGACGACCCGCTAATAAAGCTGCTTCATTAATAATATTTGCAAGATCCGCCCCAGCAAGACCCGCAGTTAAACGAGCAATCTCTTCCAGATCTGCATCAGCATCCAAACGGATCTCTTTAGCATGTACTTCCAGGATCTTTACACGGCCGTCATAATCAGGCTTATCTACCAATACCTGACGGTCAAAACGGCCAGGACGCAATAGTGCCGGATCGAGTACCTCAGGTCTATTGGTCGCCGCTAAAACGATAACCGGTGTATCCGTACCAAAACCATCCATCTCAGCTAACAATTGATTGAGTGTCTGTTCACGCTCATCATTACCACCCATATTACCGCTGGCAGCTCTTGATTTACCAATCGCATCAATCTCATCAATAAAAACAATAGCCGGAGCATCTTTTTTGGCTTGGTCAAACAGATCTCTTACACGAGCCGCACCGACACCCACAAACATCTCAATGAAGCTGGAACCTGTTACGGAAAAAAACGGCACTTCAGCCTCACCGGCAACCGCTTTAGCTAAAAGTGTTTTACCTGTACCCGGACTACCTACAAGTAGCACCCCTTTAGGAATCTTCGCACCCAAGTTGATATAACGATCTGGATATTTTAAAAAGTCTACGATCTCAACTACTTCCTCTTTAGCTTCTTCTACACCTGCTACATCATCAAATTTCACTTTTGGCTTTTCAGAATTAACCAGTTTTTTTGAACTGCCCATACCTAAAATGCCACCGCCCATTTTGCTTTGCATACGGCTTGCCATCAGCATCCAGATACCCATAATAAGGAAAATTGGAAGCATCCATCCGATCATATCTGTAAACCAGTTACTCTCTGAAAAACCTTTATACTCTACACCATGTTTTTCAAGTAAGGGAATAAGCGTTTCGTCATGGCCTACACGTCTCACAGTATAGACATAATTGGTCATCCCTTCTTTGCCGTATCCTTTGATAAAACTCTGACCTAAAGCAGCTTTATTAATTTTATTTTCTGCTACATACTGTTTGAAATCGGAGTAGTTAAGCTCTTTAGACTTGGTTGATCCCAGCTGTGCAAAACCTTGACCCGTTTCTCCCACAAAAAGTTTAAACACCATAATAATTGCTACAGAAAACAGAGCAAATGTAATAAGAGGGTTTTTGTTAAAAAAATTATTGTTTGGCTCTTTTTCAGGTCCATTTTGATTATTGTTCATTGATTTCCTTTTTTGTCATCACAAGCGTTATCCAATCACCTTCGCAAATACGCTCTTTAATTGTAAATTTTCGATAACTCTGTATCACTTTCTCTTCATATTTGTTTAAAATTCCGGACAAAATGACCGTACCATCATCTCGTAGTTTGCTAAAAATATCATTAGCGATAAAAGTTAATACATCAGCTACAATATTGGCTATGATTACATCATACATTTGGGGTGCATCACCGATAGAACCTTGCCAGATATTGACAAAACTGACCCCGTTTTTTTCAAAGTTTGACTTAGATGAAGAGACTGAGTCTTCATCTGTATCACAAAGATCTACTTTTGCCCCATTCATGGCAGAGGCAATAGATAAAATGCCACTGCCGCATCCCACATCTACTACTGTCGTATCTTTACCTACATAAGTATCAATCACTTTTAAACAGGTTGCTGTCGTTGGGTGATGGCCCGATCCAAAAGCTAAAGCAGGATCTATAAGTATATTTTTTTTACCTGCTTGTGGCTCATGCCATGAGGGATGAATGTAAAAATTACCAACAGCTATAGGTGTAACCGCATCTTGATACTTTTTGATCCAATCAACGTTCTCTTTTTCTTCCTGCCTAAACTCAACAGTGATCTCTTCATTCATCTGCTCGCCTAAAGCTTGAGCATAAGCGTTAATAGCCCATGTAATATCTTCAAAATCATCTTCGGCCGCACGCAAAATAAAACTGTTATTCAGCTCTTCTACGGGATCTAAGAAGATTTCGTTGATAAGTTCAGTAAAAAGTTCGGGGTGTGCTGAGGGTGTAACCGTCAGCTCAAAATAAGAAGTATTCATTAATAGCGTCCGCTATTTAAAGTATTAAGATCCTTCACCGATTACAGCACCAAGTTTCTCTTTAAGTACTGCAGGCGTAAAAGGTTTTACAATATAGTTGTTAACACCAGCTTTGAGTGCTGTAATAACCTCAGCCTTACCACCTTCTGTCGTAACCATAATGATTGGAATCTCTGCAAATCTCTCATCAGCACGTACTTTTTTAACCAATTCCAGACCATTCATATTTGGCATATTCCAGTCAGTAATTAACATATCCACATCTGGGTTAGCATCAAGGACTTCCCAACCCTCTACACCATCTTCACCCTCTAATACATCTTTGTAGTTTAAGCGGTTTAGAGTGTTTTTAATAATACGACGCATGGTAGAGCTATCATCAACTACTAAAAGTTTCAATGGCTATCCTTTTCTCTCAATTATGAGCAATATTGTTAATAATGTACCACATTTTAGTTTGAACAAACTTTAAATGCTTCGGCTAAATCCAATTTACCCTCATAAAAAGCTTTTCCAATAATAGCTCCTGCTACATTCTCGGACGCTTTAAGCTTTTTAATATCGTCTAAATCTTTAACCCCGCCGCTTGCGATCGTATAGACGCCGCTTGCTTTGGCAATATCAAGGGTAAAATCGACATTTACTCCGGATAATGTACCATCACGGCCCACATCTGTACAAATAATCGCTTCGACACCCGCATC
>JBFHUP010000028.1:0-11215 GCA_041589975.1 Sulfurimonadaceae bacterium
CCTGTTCGTCAAGATCGTGAGCATGAAGAGCAGGTAGTTTTTATACAGTGGTGTCAACTGCAAGAAAAAAAGTATCCGGAACTCAAACTGATGTTTGCGATCCCCAATGGCGGACAAAGAGCTGTCACAACAGCCCGAAAACTTAAACGTGAGGGTGTCAAGGCAGGTGTGCCGGATCTGCATCTGCCCGTAGCCAAAGGTGGCTACCACTCCTTGTTTATCGAGATGAAAGTTGGCAAAAACAAAGCAACAGCCCATCAGCTTAAAATGATGGAACTCTTAAAAGAAGCGGGTAATCACTGTGTTGTCTGCTATGGAGCCAAAGAAGCTATTGAAGCTACGCAAAGTTATCTCATGCTATAATCTGGGCATGGGAAAACAATACAGAAAACTAACAAGTAAAAACCAAGAATTTATCAAACAGCAGAAGCTTTTTTTTATTGCTTCAGCATCCGATGCTGAGGTGAATCTCTCCCCTAAGGGGTATGATTCGCTGCGTATATTAAACGAGAGTGCACTGCTCTATTTGGATTATCCCGGAAGTGGAAACCGAACGGCCAGAGATATCGCCAATGATGGGGAGATCACTTTGATGTTCAATGCCTTTGAAGGGAGCCCTCAAATTATGCGACTGTTTTGCAAAGGTACCATTATCAAAAAAACGGATCCTTCTTTTATCGACTATGTAGAGCAGTTTGGTGTGAATGAAGCAGCCGTGAGACAACTCTTTAAATTTGATATCTATGCGGTGGAGACCAGTTGTGGGGAAGCTGTACCGGTGATGCATTTTGACCATGAACGTAAAAGTTTGAAAAACTGGGCCAAAAAGCTTGCACAAAGCGGACGCTTGCAAGAGTATATCGATGATCATAAAGTTCCGATTGATTTGAAAAACTTGGATCGATAGGTGTTATTGGTCAATTTTAAGAAGTGGGATAATAGAACTATTTTTATCACACTTATTGTACTTACGCTGCTGTTTGCTCTGTTTATGCCTCAAACTCAAGTTTCAAAAAACAGTAAACTTTTTGAAGCCGTGATGGAAAATAACGTAAGCAAAGCAGCGTTGTGGATCGATAAAGGGGCCCAGAAAAATCTCTTAATTCCCAAAGGTTTTCCTTTATTATCTATAGCTGTAGAGTTTGAAAATCTTACGATGATCAAACTTTTGATGTTAGGTAAAGAGGAGCTTATGCGAGACTATAAAGGGTATAAAATCATGGATCATGTGATCAAGACAAAAAATAAAGAGATTATTGAGCTTTTTATTGCAGCTTTGGAAAAAAAATAAGATGTTGTTTCAAGAACTAGCCATCAAACCTGCCGTGGCAGAGGCGGTAAAGCGTCAAGGTTTTACAACTATGACTCCCATACAAGAGCAGACCTTACCATTGCTGATGGAAGGTAGTGATATCGTAGCCCAAGCTCCGACAGGAAGCGGCAAAACCCTTAGTTTTGCGATCGCTTTATTGGAACAGATAGATGAAAAGTCGACGGATTTTCAGGCTTTGGTCTTAGCTCCTACGAGAGAGTTGGCCAAACAGATTGCAGTGGAGATCAGAAAGCTTACGGTTACCACACCAAATTTTAAAGTCATCACCCTTATTGGTGGAGAATCCTTAAAGCTGCAGCAGGTAAACTTTGACAAAGGGGCTCACGTAGTTGTGGCGACGCCGGGCCGTATTATAGACTTTATGGGTAAAGGCTTGATAGATTTTTCGCATGTTAAAGTTTTGGTTCTGGATGAAGCCGATAAGATGCTTGATATGGGCTTTGCAGATGATATCAAAAAAATCAGTGCCAAACTAAGTCCTATGCGACAATCAATGCTCTTTTCAGCTACCTTTAGTGATAAAGTACTAAAGCTCTCCAATGAGGTGTTACATGAGCCTCAAACGGTTATGCTACAGAACAAAAAAACAGCTCATATAGATGAGTTTGTATTGGATATTGGCCCCAAAGATCTTCTTGAAGGGGTATTGGCTGTTTTAGACCATTTTCATCCAACATCAACGGTGATCTTTTGTAATACCAAACAGAGTTGTAAAGAGATGGAGCGTGAGCTTCAGGCCTTAGGGTTGGATAGTTTGGCTTTGCATGGTGATTTGGATCAATCACGACGTGAAGAGGTGTTGTTTATGTTTGAAAACGGTTCTGTTAATATTTTGGTTGCAACCGATGTGGCTTCAAGAGGTTTGGATATCAAGGCATTGGAGCTGGTCATTAATGCGGAGCTGCCTCAGGATCATGATTTGTATCTGCATCGTCGCGGTCGTACAGGAAGAGCAGGGGAAGATGGGCGTGTGGTAAGCTTTTTTAGGCATGCAGGCCAATTAGAAAAACTCTTTAAAACCCCAAATCCATTTGAGACTTTACTACTTAACGCAGATGCCAAGCAGTATAAGAAAAAAGCTCAGATGGATACACTCTTTTTCCTTGCCGGTAAAAAAGATAAGATTCGTAAAGGTGATATCGTAGGGGCCCTGTGCCGAGATGCGGGGCTTGACGGAAATGATCTGGGTATGATCAAGATCGAAGAGCGTAGATCTTTTGTGGCCGTTAAAAAAGGCGTCACGCAAAAAGTGTTGAACTTTCTCAAAGAGGGGAAGATAAAAAACAAAAAAGTCAAAGCTAAGAGGATCTAGCTTTGCTCTTCTTTTGGAGCATCTTCACTTTCGTAAAGCATGGCAACATTTCCTCTGGTGGTAAAGTATTGATCTAAAGCGATAAGCAGTACGGGTAGGATAAACATATCGGTGATGAGTGAAAAAAGCATCAGCATCGCACCATACATACCGATGAGCTGCAGACTGTGAACCGAAGTCATCATCAGTGTGACAAAAACGATACCCAAGATTAAAGAACCGATAAGCACCGGAACCCCTGCATAAAAAAACATCTTTTCCAGACTGTGTTTAAGTGACCTTCCAAAGAACCTGCTTCGGTAATATTTATAGGCAAAGTGTACCGATGCATCAGAACCCAATGCCAGAGAAATAGTAATCGCAATCAATGCCTCAATACTTAAAGGCAGTCCCATGACATAGACGATAAATCCAAACCAGATCATCGGCAGTGAGTTAACGATCAACGCGATAAAAAACATCGTCTTGGATCGGAAAATACCACCCATGACCAATCCGATAAACAGCAGTGCCGTGACAACAGAACCTGCAAGTACAAAACTCGCTTCACTTTTGGCACTGCTCATGAGCGAATCGACATCTGTCAGATAGAGATCAAGTATTTTTTGTGACTGAAGCCATGTCAGCAAAGAACTTTTGCTAATAGCATCAGGATCAAAACTGATCAAGAGTTTAAGGGATCTATCATCTATCAATCCATAATCAAGGCCATAAAGTTGTAAGAACATTTTGGCTTCTAAAAAGCTCCCTTCATCCATGTCAAGATTAGGGTAGCTGGTCGCATGCAAGGTGTTGATCATTGAAGCAACAGATTGCAAAGTGATTGGGGTATTGAATTGCCCTTTAAGAGAACGTTCAAAGGTGTTGATTTTTTGAATGAGTGGCAGATCAAGGTCGTAGAGTGGGAGTCTGGCAGTCAGTACACCTGAGCGTTCACTGTTTTCAAACAGGGTTTCAGATTTTTGCGTCAGCTGATAGGCTCCCATGAGCATCAAAACAAATGAAACGCTTAAAAAGAGGTAAAGAAATTTGCGACTGTAGTGTATCTCTGATTCGGCAAAATAAAATCCAAGACGGGCAAAGCCTACATGCGGGTGGGCTACTTTAAAAAAGCTTAGCAGTGCCGGAAGCAAAGTGACATTAAGCAGGTAGGCTACTACCGATGCTGAAATCACACTGATGCTAAGATGTTTGATGACCAGAGAATCGATAAAAAGCAGTGCTCCCAGACCTAAAATAGTCAGAACCGAGGTCCACAAAGCGGGATAAATATTTCTATTGATCGTTTTGACCAATGCACGTCTTACATCTGCTTTGTATTGAGAAACATGCCAGCGGTAATAGAAATAGAGGTAATCAACTAAAGCAACCGCTACAACAATCAGGGCCATAGAGAGGTGAAAGGCATTAATATCTGTGATGAGATTGGTTAAAGCCATGGTGGTGACTAATGTGATGGAGATAATTAACAGTGCCATAAGTGACGAGATATAGTTTTTAAAGAGATATCGAAACAGTATAATGATTGATCCAAATATGGCAAGGATATAGATCAGATAATCATAGAGTGTCGCTTGGTCATTGGGATGCGAGTAATCATACTCAAAAGGTATCAAAAACTTTTCTATATTAAGCGACTTTTGAGAGTAGATGTAAAAATAGAACTTCTTAAACTCTCGGTCACAAAAGTGGGAAAAGTTAGATGGGTTTTTAGAGACTGAGTTACAGATCTGTTTGGCATTGATCAAAGTGACTTTTTCTGTTTTGATCAAAGAGGAGTCTGCCTGCTCACTCTCTTTATAGATATTTTTGATCGTAAAAAGTGACTCTACAGCGACAACATCTTTATGGGCTTGTAGCTCTTTTTTAAGGGCCAGCAGAGCTTGGAGCTGTGCCTGATCAAAATGATCTATATGCAGTGTTAAGCGTGAAATATAGCTGGTTTTATACTCTTTGGATTGGGTCTGTTCATACGCTTTGGATTCATTAAGCCAAAACAGCTCCTCTGTGGAGACGAGTATAGGTCTGAATATGATCAGTGCCGTTGTCAAAAAGAGTAGAAAAAAAGTAATAACAAAGCGTCGATATTTTGTAATTTTGTAAACATATCGTCTTACGTCCGGAATAGTATAAAACATTAGGGCTTCCTTTTTTTAACCAGTACAAGGTAAGGTCGTTTGTAGACATCAATCTTTTGTGCAATCTTATTGATGGCATGGATCTTGGCATCGATCTTCTTGTTGGGGTGGGATCTTTTGATGGTTGGTACCTTTTTAACGGTCATGAAATCTAGCATCGTTTTTTTAGGATTGTGACTGCTATAGATTGATCGAATAATCTCTTTAGTTCTAAATCGTTTGAGCTCATAAAGAAATATTTTGTAGTGATAGAGTGACTGCATCTTTTTATTGTTGCTAATGAGTGTAATAAACTCTCGTGATCTTGGACATTTAGGATCAACAAAAACATAGACGTCAGTTTTGCCAGATCCGATAGAAATAGCATGCTTCGTAATGGTTTGAAGCAGGGGCAATGATTGTGCAAGCGGCAGCTTCTTTTTTTCAACCAAAGGGGGATTGGCATGACTTGTCGTTAACAAAAGTAAGATAAGAAATAAAAATCGATTTATAGGTACCATAAAAAAACTATAGCACCTATCTATTACTTTCAGATTACAAAAATGCCTAACTTTTGGGCACCAAAAGAGGTTTATAGCGTTAGCCTTTTTTAAAAAATGCAACTAAGGCCCTTTCTACTTCAGGATAGGCTTTGTGGGTATCACTGCGAAGCTCTTTAAACTTATATTTTTTAATGATATATAAAGAGGATTTAGATCGTGCCAGTAGGTGCAGTTGATCTTTTTTAAGTGAAAATTCCCAATAGTTGTCTTTGATGATTTCGCCCTGTTTACACGCAATGAAATAGCGTGTTTTGGCTTTTTTATAGCTGCACAGCATGGCAGGGTCTTCTATCTTTTTGTGAAACAGATGGTGCAGTACGTTAACGGCATCGTGGGGTGTTGGCTTTTTTTGTTTTTCAAGCGGATGTTTGATCAATGAATGAAGTTGTGTTTGCGTGTTTGACGTTTGAGCCTTTTTCTCTACCGGTTCAACGCGTGTGGCTAAAAAAAGGATAAAAAGTAGACCCAAAAGCAAGAGGGTTTTAACAGGTCTGATGCCAAACATCGTTAGCTTCGCTGCGGTTTGGCATTGGAGAGTTTTTGAAGATAGTCTGAGATGTTAATCAGAGCAAAAGTGACCAAAAAGATGGAAAGTCCCGGAAAAAAGCTGATCCACCACGCCACATCCAAAACCTCTTTACCCTCACTTAAAATAGACCCCCAGCTCATCTGCGGAGAGGTGATACCCAAGCCTAAGTAACTCAGACCTGACTCGGAAAGAATGGCTCCACCCACACCAAAGGTAAAAGAGACCAAAAAGATGGGCAGCAGCATCGGCAGATAATATTTAAATAATATTTTTATAGGCTTTACCTTGGCAATACGAAGGATTTTGATATAGGGTTTGGCTGTAATCGCAAAGCTTTCTGAGCGAATCAGACGGGCTGTCGTCATCCATCCTGTAATGGAGATGATAAAAATAAGTATAAAGATCGAAGCATCCATATAAGAAGCCAGAGCCAAGAGTAAAAAGAAGGTAGGAAAGGTTAAAAACAGATCAATGGTAATGACAAAGGCTTTATCACTTTTGCCTTGCTTGTAGCCGGCAATGACACCAGCCATAAGACCAATGAGTGTGGCTATGATAGCCGAACCGACACCGATGATAATGGAGACCTGACCCCCTTGCAAAATACGGGCAAAAACATCCCGTCCCAGACGATCAGTTCCCATAATATGTGAGAGTGAGGGAGCTTGTAAAATATCTTCCGCTTTGATCTCATAAGGGGATGCCATATAAAAAAAAGGCAAGATAAATAAAGCTGCCAAAATAGTACCCAAAAGATAAAAGGAGAGTATAGGTGCTTTGGGTTTCATTACTGCTTCAGACCTAAAAGTGTATCGATCATTTGATCAATGGTGGTGATGACTTTGGCATTGGCAGTATAGGCTGTTTGAAACTTCACCAGATTGGTCAGTTCTTCATCGACACTTACTTTAGAGATGGAATCATACTCTCTTTGAATGGCAGAGAGTTGTGTCGTATAGGTGTCATCTTTGGTACGTGCGATGTTGGTTTGTGAAGCTACATCGGTTGTCAGAAGATCAAAATAGTTACTGAGGGTTTCATTGACGACATAACCCTTATTATTAAATTCGATCTTGTCATACTGCATTTGAAGCATTTTATTGGCTATCTCATTATTACCTTCATCCGCTCGACCATAGGCTTTAATAAGGCTTGGGTCATCTTGAAAAGCTTTGTGTAAAGTGATGTCCGTTGCATCATGACCGTCAAAAAACTTATGAAGTCCCAATGCTCCTGCAAAATTTGTCCCGTGATCATCAATGGCAATGGTGTAACCCTCTGCTTTACCGGCAGGCTTGGCATTGATGTGAAGCACGCCATCTATATAGTGAGCGATAAATTTATCATCAAAATCATCAAGTTCATTATAGTTGGCATTATCATCAACGTTGGCATTGAGCTGTGCCAAAACACTTTTATAGCCATGAGCCATGGTGGTCGATGCATCGATTGAGATGTTTCTGCGGCCTCTTTCGTTACCATCTACATCATACATGATGATATCAAAATCACCTGTATTGATATTCATATCACTCTCTGCAAAAACCGAATCAGCTGAAAGCGGCAGAAGATTGGACTCCATGGTATCAATGGCGGAACCTGCATAGATATTATTGGTTGCGTTAATAAGTGTACGGCTAAAGGTATCAAGCTGATCGATAAAAGATTGGATCTTTCCGTTGGCAGGATAGTTGGTCTCAGGATCCAAAATATCCCCACGAAGATCGATTAAAGCTCCGAGTTTTCCCGCTTGGATCTGTCCGGTCATATCAAATAGGTAACCATCTTGACGTTCATAATAAAGCGTGTTCATATCATTGGCGTTTTCATTATTTAAGACTTTGATCTCATGAAAGGTCTTACCGTCGACAATGGAAAAACCACCGATACTGAGGTTGTAACTATCACTATAGTCATTGGTGTCGCGATCTACCATGATATTGGATCTGAGATTGTACTTTACAATGGTTGTGTTGGTCAATTTATTAATAGCCGTTTCAAGGGCATCACGTTGATCTCTTAAGTCATTGGCATGATCATCGGTAGCAGACTCTGCAACTTGAATCTTGATATTAAGGTCAGCAATCTGTTTAGCCATACGGTTGATCTCTTGGACATTGACCGCAAGCATCTCATTAAGCTCTTTTTGGTGATTGACTAAGCGATTTCTGACATCATGGATCGATTCAGTTAGGTTTTTTGCCTCTTGAGCCAGTACGGCCTTTTGTGCGATGTTATTAAAGTCTTGAGCGACTGAGGCCCAGGCATCCATGTATTTATGAAAGTTGTTTTTGATCCCCACATCATCAATCTCTGGAAACAGCGTTGAGATCTCCTCTAAAGCCTTGCGGTTAAAGTGGGAAAACTCTTTATCCTGTTTGGAATTATTGAGACGTTTGTAAACAAACTCATCATGGATACGGGTAATACTGTCGACATTGACCCCGGTACCGATCTGGAAGTTACGCTCCGTTAGCGGGACATTGGGTGCAAAGTTGACACGTTGACGGGTGTAGTTTTCATTTTCCGCATTGGCGATATTGTGACCGACCGTATTGATCGCCGTTTGTGATGATGCTAAACCGCTGTATCCGGTATGAAGGCCTTGAAAGATTGTTGCCATGCTTAGGCTCTCACCTCTAATATAGATCGATGTTTCTGGGCTACTTTTTCATAACCGTTCATCTCGGTAGGTACCATCTGCTCTAAGAGAGAATTATAAAACTCACTGACGGTCAGTACCAGTTTGGCATAACGTTTATTGAGTGTTTTAAGTTCTACCAATCGCTCTTTTAGAATACTAAGTTTCTCTTGATCCGCTTTTTCTAGCAGGTTTTCGATACCCAAATCTGGATAGGCTTCCATAAGTTTGGAAATCTCATTATCGATAAGAGCTTTTCTGTTTTGAAACGAAGTGATGAGTTCTTCTTTGATCTTGGAACGATCAAAGATAGACTCATGTTTGGCTAGTTTGATGTCATCAATATCTGTTTGTGTTAACTCTGTAAGCTGTTCTAAGTCTGTAAGTGCTTTGTCTAGGTAGTGTGATAACATGATAAACTCCGTGTATATAGTGGCTCAAGGGTTTATCACATCATCAAAAAAGAGGTTAGATGATTATGATAAGTCCTGAGCCATTTTGCGTGCAAGCTTGTCTAAGTCGACCTTGTACTCGCCGTTTTCGATAGATGCCTTTAGCTCTGCTAAACGATCCATTTTCTCTTCATTGGCAGATGACTCTGCTTTTTTAGTACTGTTGTTATTATTGTTCTGATATATGTTCGATTGGTTGCCTACGCCTCTAATCATCATAGATCCTTTCTGGTTCTTTTACTATTCGTTATAGATTATATCGACAATTATATAAAATTGTTTAACGATTTTCTTTTAAAAAGTTAAAAAGAAGCTCAGAAAGCCCAAAACCGCCGCTAGAAACCTCTGCAACCTGTTCTCGATACATCGATTTATAGATCTTATCCCCTGGAGATTTTCCATAAAGAGGATCTTCATCTTTCATCGAAGTATCGAGTAAGGTCTTTAACATCAAAGACTCAAACTTATCTGTTTGAGCTTTGAGTGCTGCATCGTCAACATCCTTGTTGACATGAGGTACTTTTGTCTGTGCACTAAAGAGTGCTGTCGTTGTATCAATTTGCATATCCAGTCCTTTGGATTAAATGATCTCGAGTTTGGCCTTAATGGCACCTGCTTTTTTAATCGCCTCTAAAATAGAGATGATATCCTTTGGTTTAGCTCCCAGTTTTTGCAATGATCTTGCGATATTAGCAACCGTACTGGAACCTTTTTTTGTTGAGATTTTGTTACTTTTAAGACCGATCGAAACATCACTATCTAAAGCGAGATTGTTCTCACCATTACTAGGAAGTTTCGGTGTTTCAGCGATTTTAATCGTAATCTCACCATGGGTAATAACAACAGGTAAAACCTCTATATTGATTCCAGCAACTATTGTGCCAGTTCTTTCGTCAATGACGATTTTTTCTGTCGTTTTGTAATCAAAATTGACCGTTTGCACTTTAGCAAGGAACTCAATCATACTTAAGCCCTCAGGACGCTTGATCTTAATCGTCTTAGGATCAAGTGCCACAGCGACTTGGGTGTGAAACGTATCATTAAGCGAGTTTTGGATCTTGACCGCATTGTTAAAGTTAGCTTGATGCAGACTTAAAGTCGCTTGCTCTTGGTGAAAGAGATCATACGAGGTTTCACGCTCTACCGTAGCTCCTCCAAAGATCTTTCCGGCTGTCGGATGATTCAGATTGCCTCGACCCCGTCCGTTTTTACCCCCTATAGAGATAGCTCCCTGAGCTAAAGCATAGATCTTTCCGTCAACTGCTTTTAGTGGTGTTAAAAGCAGTGTTCCACCCTCAAGTGATTTGGCATCACCGATAGAAGCAATAGAGATATCGATCTTGTCACCTTGACGGGCAAAAGAGTCTAAAGTACTTGTTACGACAACAGCAGCAACATTTTTGGATTTAATAGCTCCCGCATCGATCTGTACATTCATGCTTTTAAGCATATTGGATAGGGATTGTTGGGTAAAGGCAGAGCCTCCATCACCGGTACCGTTAAGTCCGATGATCAGACCATAACCGACCAGCTGATTGTCTCGAACGCCTACAATCGAGGAGATTTCGCTTACTTTTGTAGCATTAAGTAGTGCCATTATGGCAAAAAGAAGAAGTGATATCCGTTTCACTGTTTACCTCGCATCCTTGAGAAGTTATTGCGATAGGTCAAGCAAAGAGTGTTCCTACTCTCTGGCTTGTTGAATTTTGGATAGTGTATTAAAATTAATCATAACGTTATCGTTAAGGGAAGCGATTATGGTTATGATACTCTATTGTAAAGGTACCACATGGATCAGTCACATATAAATTTTATTCTTATCGTTGCATTTTTAATCTTCCTATTGGTTCGGTTTCCCCGTTTTATGGGCGTTAGACAATCTCAAGTGGAACAAGCGGAAAACAGTAGCTTTGAAAGAGTTTATAATGAACCAGTGATCCAAGATGCACTTCTTAAAGAGATTAGGGGAGTATTTCCTGATAAACCTATAAAACGTATTGAAAAGAGCTCGACGCATAAACAAGACAAAAGTTATGAGACCAAATCAGATGAAGAACTCATAGAGTTATTAAACAGTGAGCACTTTGAAGTCTTTCCTGAACTCATGAACCGCTACACCGATAGTGAGTATGGTTATAAGTTTATGTTTGACCTTTATGCCCGCATCGTTGCTACTCCAGAGATTGTAAGTTATTTAAGGGATAGATTAGGAGAGGGGAACTTAACCTTTGCAAAAAGCCGTACAACGTATCAAAGGGTTTATGACAG
>JBFHUP010000029.1:0-10956 GCA_041589975.1 Sulfurimonadaceae bacterium
ACAAAACCCCCGATGCTGGCTACTTCACTGACACCATCAACACCTTGTAGCATATAACGTACATAAAAGTCCTGAATGGATCTGAGTTGGGCTAGGGATTTGGGATGTTTGCTATCATGGCTGTTTTCCAAGGTATACCAAAAAACTTGCCCCAAACCCGTAGCATCCGGTCCCATTTTCGGTATGACACCCTCAGGTAGTTGCGAGCTTACGGTTGAGAGTTTTTCTAAAATACGGCTGCGGCTCCAATAAAAATCGACCTCATCTTTAAAGATCACATAAATAATAGAAAAACCGAAGGCCGAAGTGGCACGGATATTTTTCACTCCGGGTATGCCTTGCAGCATCACACTTAAAGGATAAGATATCTGTTCCTCAATATCTTTGGGTGATCTTCCCTGCCATTCGGTAAAGACTATCTGCTGATTCTCTCCGATATTGGGTATGGCATCAATGCGGGCTGTTTTGATACTAAAAAGCGACAACAAGGCGATGACCACAAAGGCCAAGACCACCATAGCCCGACGACGAATAGCAAACTCTATAACTGAATTTATCATGTGAATCCTAATGGTTGTGCGAGCTTCTGCCCGATTTCATATCCTCATACCCACCAAAGAGCTGAGCTTGAGCATCCAAAAGAAAATTGCCCTCAATAACCACCAACTCATCTTCCATCAATCCATGCTTAACTTCTACATAACCTTCAGACTCATAGCCTGTATGTATCTGTTTTGCCTGAAAATATTGATCGTTCACTTTAATCCATACCACTTTACGCTTCCCTGTGTCTATAACAGCAGTTCTTGGAACCACCAAAGGCATTCCCGGGATATCCATATGCAGTAGACTGTTGGCAATCATTCCCGGTTTAAGCTTTCCTAAACGGTTTTGAATCGTGGTTCTTACCTTAAGGGTTCGGGATTGTCGATCCAGTACCGGGTTGATAAAGTCAATCTTGCCATACAGTGTTTCGCCAGGAATAGCACTAAAAGTGAGTTCCACTTCTTGACCGATCTTCACAAGCGATGCCTCATGCTCATAAACGTCCATCTCAATCCATACCAGACTCAAATCAGAAAGTTCAAAAAAGTTTTGACCCTCTTTAAAATATTTTCCTACAGTGGCATTACGTTTCCTAACAATACCCGTCGTATTGGCATAAATGGTGATATAATCCGGTACTTTATTGGCATGGAACCACTGCTCATACTGCGAACGCTTTATCCCCCATAACTGCAACTTCTCCTGACTTTGGGCCAACAACTCCTTAAAAGCTTTGGTCTTATTTTTTTGGTAACTTTTTTTTGCCAAAAGATACTCTTCTCCAGCCGTAATCAATTTAGGACTGTAAAGATCGATGACAGGGTCCCCTTTGTGAACGATACTTCCTGTTGATTTGACATAAACCTTCTCTACCCTGCCCCCGATTCGAGCAGGAATACTGCTCTGTTTCTCTTCAGACTGCATAACCGTGCCCAAAAGTCGGATGTTTTTCTCCATTTTCATCGTTGTTACCGGAAAATAATCAGGTTGAAAATGTTTCAGCTGTGCATGACGCAGTTTCACACGGGCCACGACATCTTGTGCCGTCTCATCAGATCTGCTTTGATGCAGACTATGATCCTTTTGTCCACTGCTTTGATCCAGTTCAATCTTGGTTAGGTTCATGTGGCAGATCGGACATTTTCCCGGCTTTTCTTCACGAATATGAGGATGCATAGAACAGGTATAATAGCTTGTGATCTGTTTCTCTTTTTGGCTTCTGTCCTCTTTATGAGACTCTTCACTAAAACACCCTGTTGCAAACAAAGCTATACTTATCATGATGAATAACTGAATGATTTTATTCATAAAGCGGCTCCCCCTTAATATATTTCAAAGCCACTTGCTGAAGGGCACGTTGAGCTTCAAGATTCACTTTTTGTATTAAAATCTTTTGAAGCTTCAGTTCACTTTGAAGCAGTTCGATATACGTAGCACTGCCTGTTGTATAGGCTTTTGCTGTTATTGCTCGAGAATTGCTTGCAAACGCGATCATCTTTTGTGTAACGATCGTAAGATCCTGACTCACCTTTGCCAACTCCTGCCGAGCTACAGCTATCTCTCTTTTTTTGGTACGTTCATACAATTCATACTCTTTTTGTAAAGATAATTGCTCCTTGCGTTCCATCTCATACAAGGCATCCTTCTCATCAGAAAAAGGGAGATTAAAGCCTACGGATGCCGAAATAAAATCTCCGTGGTTGTCAATATCTGATCGTTTCGTATAACCAACTGAGAGTGTCACATCCGGAATATAGTTTAACTTAGAAGCCTGCACTGTATGCTGTTTCATCTGAAGCTTGGTTTGTAGACTTAAAGCTTGATAATCAACAACCTTATCAGACGTAGATTCAAGTAAAGACCAGGGAATAGATTTTTTTTCCAGTGTCACATCACCAATTAGATAGTGCAGATGCTCTTCAAACTGTTGATATTCAAAGCGTTTATTACTGATATCACGTTCTATCTCAGACTTACGAATCTCTATCTCTAAAAGAGCATGCTGGGAGAGTTTTCCCGTAGCATAAATCCGTTTGCTCACTTTTAAAATCTTTTCGACCCACAGGGCATTATCTTGTAAAATATCAAGCTCTCCTAAAAGTTTTTTTTGAAAAACTACAGCTTCCCACAAGGCTTTAGCCAGTCGCTCTTTTCGATTTTTCGCATCAAAATGGTAGGCTTGAGAAAGAGCTTTTAAAGCTTCTTCCTGTTCACTGTATTTTGAAGACAGAGGTACTTTTTGGGATAGTGTCAATTCTACACCGCTCATGGGTGACTGACTGCTTGACAATGTTTCTACAGGAAAGTTTTTGGCAGCGAGCCTAACCACAGGATCACCCCATGAACCTTTAGATACAGCCTGCTCTTTTATCGCACTTTGCTTAAGCTGCACCGAACTCACACTTTCATGTTTGTTAAGACGCTCAACAGCCTCGGTAAAGGTGATAGCTTCTAATGAGACAGATACAAACAGTGTCACCAGTGTCAATCGTAGCATAAAGACTCCTATAGCATGGGAATATAGGCAAGTTATGGCTTATATTCTAGTCTAATCTTATAAAAAAGTATAGGCATTTTATGTGAACTCTTTGTGTACTATCATCACAATCGATTCCATTAAGGTCAATCCAAACTCTATACATACAGTTTAACGCTTTATATTTTCACAACTTCTACACAAATATTGGATACACTATCTTATGAAAATACTTTTATTGGAAGATGATCCTGTAATTGGCAGTAACATAACAGACTATTTAGCTGACACACATGCCGTCACACACTGCTTTGACCCCCAAGAAGCCCTTAAACTTCTTGACACTACGGCTTATGATCTTTATATATTTGATATCAATTTACCGGGAACATCCGGTACAAAACTGCTTGAAACGCTACGCAGCTTCAATGATACCACCCCGACCATATTTGTCACAGCCTATCAAGATCTTGATCACTTAAAAGAGGGCTTTAAAGTCGGTGCCAATGATTTTTTACGCAAACCTTTTGAACTTGAAGAGTTAGCCATTCGCATCGAAAACCTCAAGCAGCAATACAACCTAGATACTACACTCAAAGTAACTGATGATATCCATTTAGACACCCTAGGTCATCAACTCTTTTTTAAAGATAAATCCTTAACGATTGCAAGCAAAGAGAGTGCAATTTTAAAGTATCTTATAAGCAATCAGAACCACATCGTATCCCAAGAGGAGCTCTTACACAACCTCTGGGACTATGAAGAGATGCCCACAGGTGAGACTATCAGAACCTATATCAAAAAATTGCGACAACTTATAGGCAAAGAACATATCATTACCATACGAGGAGCAGGTTATCGTTTTAAATAGACTCGAAAAAAGATCGTTTTACGCCTTTTTGTTGCTTTATATCCTCTCATCCACACTCTTTATCTGTTTGAGTGCTTTTTGGTACTACAAAGATCAAAGCAGAGCCCTGGAAAATGATCAATACTACAAACTGCAACATCTGGCAGACACTTTGTCGCAAAACATCATTAAAGCCCATATGAAAGGGATTGAACTTCAAAAGCCCCGTTTTGATACTACCGTTACAGCGGCCTTGATCAATCTAGACAATAAACTCACCATGGGTAAGCTTATGGGTGGCTTTGAAGTGACTCAAGCAGGATACTTTACCCATCATGATTACACAGTTTTAGTCACAGATGCAGTACAAGAACATCTGGGCATCAAATACGTCATCTTGCAATCTAACACCCTGTCCGGACAAATAGCCGACCTGCAACATCAGATTTGGTTTGCTGTTGCACTATCAATCATTATCATGTCATTGCTTGCCTGGATACTCTCTCGTATTTTTATGAAACCCATTCATCAACGCATCAAACAGGTTGAAGATTTTGTCCGCGACACAACCCACGAGCTTAATACGCCCATAACGGCATTAAGCATGTCAGTATCCAGAGCACTCAGTAAGCATAGCTATGATCCCAAAATCTTAACCAATATCTCTATAAGTACCAAGCAGCTTTACAATATCTACCATTCCCTATCCTATCTCTCTTTTGACTCCAAGCAAAATCAATCGATTCCTCTTGATTTGTGTGAAGCTCTGCATAAAAGCGTGGCTTATTACAAAGAGCTTGCCCAAAGCAAACATATCACCATAGAGATTAGCTGTGATTCTTTTAGTTTTGTGATGGACCCCATGAAACTGGAGATGCTGTTTGGCAACCTTATCAACAACGCTATTAAATACTCTGCACCCCATTCAAAAATCACACTGACACTAGCTGATGGAAACTTTACGATTCAGGATCAGGGTATCGGTATCGAACCCCAAAAGCTTTCAAAAATATTTGAACGCTTTCATCGACAAACTGATTATGCGGGCGGTTTTGGCATTGGGCTAAGTATCGTCAAACAGATATGCGATGCCTACGCACTTGATATAAGCATAGACTCTTTTCCCAACCAAGGCACAACATTTTGTATCAACTTTAACGCTGCAGGTTCACACTAAGCTTTTACTGATAGTTACTCTCCCAAGGGTAGTCCACTATAATACTCACTTCATTACCCTCACTTCCTGTCGCAAAGTCAAAGCGATAGACCACACCCGAACCCATGACAAAACGAGCCCCTACACCACTTGAGTGCCTTACATCACTCCACAAGTCTTGACGATCATCGGCTACGGTCGCAAGCTCATGAAAAAAAGCAAACTGCATCCCGGTTCGGATATCTTTCATAACAAAAAGATCAAAGGGTTTACGCTCGGCACTCAGATTCCAGCGATACTCTACACCAAAGGCTTCAGAGTGAGCTGCGATAAAACGTCCGCTGGGAAAGGATCGAAGCCTTGAAGCCCCGCCCATACTTTGAGCATTTCCCAAAGTGTTCTCTTTATATTTATTATCGATAACACTTTGGATTGTAGGATTACAACTCCCACCACACCCAAATCCCAACTGCGTAGCAATGACACTCTTATCAGTCTCACCCATTCTGGTAACATGAGCATCCGACCTAAAAGCATTGAATACAATCGTGTCTTTATTATTGACAGGGATATAGCCTGTAAGATTAAAATTAATCGTATAATAGTCGGGATTAAAGTCAGTTTGAGCCTTTGATTCTCGGTATTCAACCTCGGTTTTAAACCCCTTTATGGGATTTTGTCTGTCATCGGTCAGGTCGATGATTGTACTCAATACCCGACCTTTAGTGTCGGTAGGTTGGGCACCGCTGAGATCCTCTATCAAACCGCCGTCATTATCCCTAATCGCCACCAATGCCGAATGTCCTTGTGAAAAACGCCCTATAAACTCTAAACGACGTTCAAAAAAACTCAGCGTTGCCTTAAGGGATCTGTTTTGAAACTGATTAAACTCCAAGACAGAAAAATTATCGGCATCATCATTCAGTCCTCTGGTTGAGTAGCTTGAAACACCGAATTTATTGAGGTTCTGATAGGTGAAATCTAAAAAAAGCATCTCTTTGATAAGAAAAACATCCCAAATACCAAAAAACTCTCCGTCCACATCTCCGGTAAGCTTCATAGCAAAAATATCCATGTTGCCATAGTAGTTGTTAAAGGAAGTAAAAAATCCTACTCCTTCGCCAATACCCGGCAAGCTGTAAGGCACCGGTAACACGAGATAACCGGGCTCATTTAAAAACTGCTTGCCCCGCCGTTCCGGAAGTTCCCATGTCGATGCATGTAAAAACCAGTGACATGTTAGAAAAATAAGTACGACCGCTTTTTTCATAGAGTTCCCAGAGATTTTGCTTATTCTAACACAAAATATACTTTTTTATAAACAGCCTGAATCAAGGCCTTTTTGAAGTATAATAGTGCAACAATAAGGAGATCTTATGATACGGGCTACGCTGTTCCTATTTATCTTACTGCTGCATCCCGCTTTATGGGCTTCAGATATCAATAAAACAATCTCTAACGGAGATCAAGCTTTTTATGGAAAGCTTCTTCATGGTCTTGAAAAAAACAAACACCCTTCCGAAGAGATCACACTGCAAAAAAACCTCTTGCATAGACTGATTAATCTCAACAGTAAATTAAAAAGTGATCCCGTCGAATTTACTGTACCCAAAGATCGGGCATCTTATAGTAAACTCTTTGCCTACTTTATTGAACAAACCGTACTTAAACATACACAAAAACAACGTCTTATCGAGATGACGCAGCATAAAGAACTCATTAATGATCAGATCTCACTGATGCATAACAGTGACCCTGCCATGATGAGTCGCCAACTTGAGTATGCGTTTTATCACAAAGCCGAAAAAATCTACCGTACCAAAGTAGAGCGTCGCCAAAAGGCCATAGAAACGCTTCCTGCACTTTTTTTACAAGGTATGAGTCATCGCATTTTCGACAATAAAGAACTTCAAGAAGATATTAAACTTATGACATCAGAGTTTACCAAACTTGATGAAAAGATAAAAAAAGTTAAATTGGAACAGGATCGTCTCAACCTCTTGGAAAAGAACAGTGAAGCATCTAGGCTATCAGAGAAGATCAAACAGCTTCAGGATAAACGACAAAATTTCATCCAAGAAAAAACAGTCATTCTATTTGAGCTTTTTTCAATGGCTCTTAAAAACAAATCAACCGAAGCATTTGATTACGAAGACCAACTCATGAGCGAACTTAAGGGACTTCACAATGGTTCAGTTGTTAGTGAAGACTTAGCGTTTATTTTAAAAACCATGTCTACCGAGACTTTAGGTACAGCCAAACGTATCAGTGGAGCCTTTATGTCAGAAGTAGGCAATGTATTGTCAAATATCTGGAAATTCATCAACAAACCTATTGTTATGATCAATGAAGCTCCTTTAACCCTGTTTAAGATCATTGTATCTCTTATCATCTTTTTTTCAAGCTTCTATCTGGGCAGCTTGTATAAAAAGTTTATTAACCACTACACACGCAAAAAAAGATCCTTTAAACGTACCACCAAAACCCTTTTAGCCAATATTGGTAACTATATTATCATCATCTCTGCTCTGTTTTTATCGCTAAATGTGCTTGGAATCAATCTGACATCCATTGCACTGATAGCTGGGGCACTCTCTGTCGGTATCGGGTTTGGTTTGCAAAATATTGTTTCCAATTTTGTATCGGGACTGATTTTAATGTTTGAACGCAGTATCAAAGTGGGAGACTTTATTGAGATTAACGAACAACTCCGTGGTCATGTCATGGATATTCGCATGCGTTCTACAACCATCAACACCAACTCAAATATTGATGTGATCGTACCCAACCAGGATCTGATACAAAAACATGTCATAAACTGGACAATGAGTGATGATATTCGTCGTTTTGACGTACCTTTTGGGGTTGCTTACGGAACTGATCCTCAAAAAGTTATTGATGTTGTCTTGGAGGCTTTACATAAGAGCAAGTTTGATGATATCTATGAAGACAATGACAAAAAGTGTCGTGTGGTTATGAACGGGATGAATGAGAGCAGTGTAGATTTTGAACTCTTAGTTTGGTTAAAAGGTGAAAATATTCTTTATGCTAAAAGAACCATGTCACGCTTTTTAGTGTTAGTTTACAACACCCTGTATCAACACAATATTTCTATTCCGTTTCCGCAGCGGGATCTGCATCTACGTTCTGTTGATAAAGATGCTTTGATACAGATAACATCAAAATAAGCGTGATTACGTCACGGACGCTTTTGAACTACCCATAGTAAAGAAAAAGTGCATGTTTACATTCAAAAGAAAATGTACTATGGGCAGTTAAAAGGCGTCACTGTAGTGATTGAAATCTATGTTGTTTGTGACGCTTTTGAGCTACCCATAAAAAAGAAAAAGTGCATGTTTACATTCAAAGGAAAATTTAATATGGGCAGTTAAAAAGCGTCACACTACAGAGTCTTACTCTGTAGCATTTTGTAAAATCTTCTCAAAATCTTTTTGAGCCTTAGTCAACTCTTGAAGAGCTTTTTCATCAGTAATACGTGCTGAACTCATCCAGTTATAAACACTTGGAAAGCCCATCACAATCTTGTCACTCCCCTTCTTTTTGTACAGCATCATCGTACATGGAGCAAACGCAGCTGCTTGAGGACGTGTTTTTGCCACATTGTAAATAACCTTTAATTTACAAATTGAGTAGGTATCATAGAAATCAAAAGGACTCTCTTGCGTATCCTCTTTAGTGAGCATATAGTTGTACTCCGTAAAGTTTGACATCACAAAGCCTTTTGGTTTAAAACCATCCTCGATAGTCATACTTAATTCCTCTTTAGCTTCCTCCCAATCTTCAGGGTCAACCTCAAGTGAGTACATGCTTACCAGTGATCCTTTAGCTGGAAGCGGATTATCATTTTCAATGGCTACTTCAGCATTAGGCATCGTTGCTTTAAGTGATGCGATCATCTTTTGTTCGATCTTTTCTAAGATAGGTCGACTTGCTTCATGAGCCAAAATCTTTGTTTGAGCATTGGAAGTCAAAATTGAGACATGAAGTTTAGAGTCACCTTTAGCCTGATAGATACCTACACCCATCGGAACAAAAACACCTGCATTAGGATTAACTTTAATAAGTTCCTCACTTAACTCTTTATGGAAAACAGTCAAAAGATGAAATACATCATAATCACTGTGTTGAAACTGGATCATAAATGGTTTGGTCATCTCAGAGTTTGCTGAGATATAAAAACCATCCTTTTCCAACTGCTTTTCTATCTTTGCCGCTAGACCGCTTTTAGGATCATTGTTAAGTGTAAAGATACGGATATCACCCTTTGGGTCTCCTGTCATACTACATGCTGTGAAGTTTAAAATAATCCCAACAGCTATAATAAAATTTACCATTTTTTTCATCTTATTTCCTTTGTTATGGTTTGATATAGATCCAGCCCTCTTTTTCTCGCTCAATGATCTCAACAATACCGGCTGTGACCACTTCAACGTCATCTAGAAGATCTGAATTTTTAATTTTTAAGGTACGCATCGTATTGCCGCAGGCAACAAAACTGACATCATATTGCATCAATGTGTCAATACGTGCTACAAACTTATCTTTTTTCAGTAGTGCTCTAATACCCTTAGAGTAAGCCACGATTCTCATATTGACATTTTCAGGTCCATAAAATTTCAAGACATTATTTGCAGCACCGATGACATGATCGATAGAAGTGTCATCTCCTTGAATAATCGAAAAAACAATTTTTCTCGGATTATCAAAAGAGGGTTTGGGATCGGCAAACGTCGTATCAGCATATGCAGCAACTAATGCCAAAAGTGAAACCAACCAATGCTTTAATACGATCTTCATGGCAGCACCCCTTTGAGAATTTTCATAAAATCGTCTTTCTTCCATGCACCCGGTACCTTTTTGATCAGCTTTTTATCCGCAGTAAAGAAGAAAAAAGTTGGTGTCATTGAGACCTTGATACCTAAAGGCAACGGCTCTTTATTAAGATCTATACTAACAAGCGTACAATGCTTCGACATATATTGTAGCACATCCGGTTGATCCAAAACTTCTTTTTGCATCTCACTGCAATAGTGACAATCCTCTTGGACCACTTTTAAGCAAATAAGCTTTTTATCAAACTGTGATTGCACCAAAGCCGCTTCCCAATCCAACCATAAATGCTGATTCGTGGAACCATTAAGTGCCGAAAGTGACAACCCAAACAGAGCCGTCATCAATTTTACCCTAGACATGCAACTTCTTGACAGCATGATGTATTCTGCGGCTTTCAGATCGGTGCAGTGATAGCGATATCTCTACACACGCATTACCGCCCAATGTAACACTATCACCCACTGGGTCTACTCCTTTATCATCTTCAATGGCACAAAGCACACGATCTTTCATCTCGGTAAGATACTTCACAACCATCTCATTTCGCTTACATCCATCACTCTCATGTATACCGCTTTTAAATTCAAGCGTCAATACAGCGTAATTCACATCACTCTCTAGAAGAGACACAAGATCTCCATCAAAGATAAGATCTCCTGCAAAAACTGTATCATATTGAGGAAAGAGAATGATCAAATCGCCACAATAGTAGGCATCTTTAACCGTTGAGATGATCTTTTGCTTATGATAATTCACTCTGCTCTCCTTTCAAGCTTTGCTTATTTTTTGTGATAACACCTATAGAGGTTAAACCCGCTTAATCCCTATGACTATTATCACAACTACCGCTTTCGCAGTAATTGTTATAAGGTTAACTCCTAGAAAAGGTAGTTAAGTTCATAACGGTACTCGTTATAAGAAACATCAGCTTTAGTACCAGTATCTTCATCACTAATTAGACCGATACGGATCTTACCTTCAAGACCCTTAGCCACTGAATTCATGTTAAAGATCCAGTCTGTATGTATAATATTTGTATCTGCTTGTACATTTTTTGCATCATCAAAATCTTGG
>JBFHUP010000030.1:0-10794 GCA_041589975.1 Sulfurimonadaceae bacterium
ATAGATCGATAAGCTCTTCACCAAAGAGGTATTGCGTGACATCAGCAGTGTAACTGGCAAAAAGTGCATCCATGAGAGCCAGTTCACCATGCTGCATCTCTTTATCAAAGCCTTTTGGCCATCTTTTATAGTGGGTTTGAACCGTATCATATCCCTTCTTTTTCAGATCTTTTAAAATCATAAAAAGCTCGTGCCGTTTTACATCATCTTTGATCATTTCCCGATAGGCTAAAAGTGTCGGACGATCAAACCAACGAATACCCGTGGCAATAAACAGCTCTTTTTTATTAAAATGCATATAAAAACTGGAACTTTTAAGTCGTTTTTTACCCCCTTGCCAAAAGATAATACCGATACGGGTCTTAATTGGTGTCTTATCTTTGGAAAAGCGTACATCCCGATAGATACGAAAGAGTGAACCGTTGACTTTTGGTTCAGCATTGATGGTCGGCACAAGAGCCTGGATATGTTCGCCCATCTCAACGACAAAAGCTTTGGAAGGCTCTCGAATAAGCTTTTCAAATCGGGCTTTATTTGCTTCAAACCAGGGCTTGTTGTTATTGACCTCGATCTCCTCTAAAAAAGTGATACTCTCTTTGGGAAACCCCTTAAACGGCACTTGGGTTGACAAAGGTATGGCCATCCATCAGTTTATCCCAGAGTTTGGGATCATGCCAGTCATCTTTGACAGCTTGAGAAAATACAATCCTGTTAAGCGGAAGCGGACCCATCGCATCATTTTCGGCATCTTCTCTAAAAGCTTGAGCATAACCGGTTGCCGTCTCATGCACAATAATGGAGTGCAGTTTAACCTCTTTTTCGCCATTGATCGTCTCGGTCGCTTTAAGCATCGTATCTACGATGACAAAAATGACTCGAGAAAGCTGCTCTGCAGAGGGACTCACCGGAAGCTGTACCCAACGAGCCGAGTACTTCTTCATCTCTTTGACATAAGCAGGTTCATCTGCATCCCACAGTGATATGGCATGATCAAAAGAGTCTATCAAATCTTTAATGGACTGCTTAATCAATCCAAAGTCATAAACCATCTGTCCATGATCTAAAAAGTTCGATTCCATCAGCACTTCAACACGGTAAGAGTGTCCGTGAATAGAAGAGCGGCACCTGACAGTCGAACAGCCACGGACAATATGAGCATTTTCAAACTTGAATTCTTTACGTATTAACATATTGATCCTTTAAAATACGTTTCTGGGCTAAAGCCCGATGCAGAAAAGAACTAAATTCTTTTCCGTTAGCTGGGTCCCACTCGGCGTGGTGCCCACTGGCAATAAACCGCACTCATAACTTTTAAATCTATTTTAAACACCTTGAATCTCATCCCAGATACGTATGTGAAGACGATCACTATAGATGTAACCCTCTTGTTTACAAAACTCTATCACATTTTCACAGCGACTTTCAAGATGTTTTTTTGAATCTGACATCGGCATGCAGTAGGTATCCACCTTGGCTATCTCATCATGGATCGCTTTAATCTCTTGGGCAACGCTGTTAAGATTCTCACTTGGAAGGGTGAATTTATAAAAACTATCCTTTCCGTAACGGATCATTCCTTCGAGTGCTGCCTTATTAATCCGATCTGCCTCCGCTTCACCGGAGCACGCCAACTTAACCGAAAGAGCAAAACGGCAATATCTGTAGACCGGATAGGTTTTAAAGTCTACTGCCAAAGAGCCATTCGTCTCAAAGGTCACTTCATGTCCCTCATGAATGACATGCTCTAAAAACTGCGTTAAGATAACATTATCCGCATAGATCAGCGGTTCACCGCCGGTTAAGACAATATCAGCTTTATAATTAAGCTTGTAACTGTTCACAATCTCCATAAGCTCATCCGCTTTTTGGATCTTTTTCCAATGGCTTTTAAACTCTTTAAAAACAGCATAGGCAGTATCACACCCTACCACCTCTTCACCTGAAGGTGTGATTACTTTGGTTTGAAATCCAGGACAACGCATATTGCATCCGCCAAAACGCAAAAAAATAGATGGCGTTCCCAAACGGCGACCTTCGCCCTGTATGGAAAAAAAGTCTTCTACCAGATAGATCACACACTTTCCTTATGCGTCACTACTTTATTGCGACCGCTCTGTTTGGCCTCATACATAGCCCCATCTGCCAAATGCATAATCTCTTCAAGCGTCAAGTCTACAATACACTGAGCCAAACCTATACTAACCGTTAGCTGCAACCTTTGTCCATCTATAATAAAATCATATTTTTCAATGGCTGAACGTACCTTTTCAGCCACGATACCGGCACTCTCATCACTGCGTTCTACAATTACAATGCCAAACTCTTCGCCTCCCAAGCGTCCAAAAAGATCATTTTTTCTTAAAATCTTTGAAATAATCTGAGTATAGAGTTTCAGCACCTGATCTCCCACTGCATGCCCATGGGTATCATTGATCTTTTTAAAGTGGTCGATATCGAGCATCATAAAAAAGAGGCTCTCTTTGTTACGTCTGGCTTTTGATAGATATTTTTGACTCATCTCCAAAAAGACCCGTCGATTGAGTATTTCGGTTAAGCTATCATGAGCTGCTAAACGCTTAAAACGCTTACTACTCTCAATCAAGTCATGCTCAAACTTATTAATTTGCAGGGTGTAAAAAAAGAGCATCACCCCCAGTAACATGAGACTTAAAATAACAGTCAACATCGTTTCATGACTGATCTGTGCATCAAACCAGACATAGGTAATCAAAAGAGCAAAAAATGACAACACAAAACTTGCAACACCCAAGGTAATACCAAAACTGACAAAGGCACCCACCATCAAAAGGTGAAACCATACCATTCTAAAGCCATCTACAGGAACTGTGACCATAATCATGGAAAAGAGTATGACACTGATAAAAACGATGGCATAACTTACAAAGGTAAATGATTTTTTGGAGATATTAAGTTGTATGAGCAGTAAAAAAGCAATCAGAGCATGAAAATATCGTGAGTACTCTTCAAAAAAAACAACCTCGCGTATACCGTTGCTGTATAAAATCGCAAAATAAAGAGAGAAGATTATAAGTAAGACCAGCATGATCTTAAGCATTTTAAATCGAAACTCCAAAAGCTTCTCATCTTCACCGAAAGTATAGTTCGATTTAAAAGGGTTTAACATCTATCCGCCTGTTTCATAAAAAGCACGTTGTGATGTTTCCCCATCTTCGTCTTCACTCCATCGGTTTTTTTCAGGTTTGTTTTTGACAACCTCTTTTAGTACGGCTAAAGCCCCCTGTGAGTCGTTTCTTCGGGCTGCTTCTTGCACACTCATGGCCTCATCAAAATAAAGACAAGGGATCAAATCACCGCTTGCTGTTACACGAATACGATTACACTTTTTACAAAAATCATCTTTGTATGGTTCTATTATACCAAAACGGTAGCCATCTTCTAAACTATAGTTATGGGATGGAGACGTTGACTCAAACCCCTCATCTTTAAAGCTGTATCTTTGACCGATAATCTCTAAAAGTTCGGCACTTTTCATACCCGAGATATCCACTTCAGCATGGACATTTTCCATATATTCGATAAATCGTATCGGCATATCGCGTTCTTTGGCGTACTCAAAGACATCCAAAATCTCGCCATCATTCAGACCCTTCATCGGGACCATATTGATCTTGACTTTCAGACCCACTCTACGAGCCTCTTCAACACCCTCTAAAACCTGTTTAAGTACATCTTTTTTGGCAATCACGGCAGCCACTTCCGGTTTGAGACTGTCTACAGAGATATTGATACGCTTAAGACCCGCATCTTTAAGTCTTTGAGCTGCACCTTTAAGTAAAAAAGCGTTGGTCGTCATGGCCAGATCAATCTCAGGATAATAGTCATAAATCATCTTGATAAAAGTGTCCAGATCTTCACGTAACAGAGGTTCCCCTCCTGTAATACGAATCTTTTTCACACCCTCATCAATGGCTACTTTAACAAAGACAAACATCTCCTCAAAAGATAAGATATTCTCTTTAGGCACCCAGGAAAAAGGCTTTTCAGGCATACAGTATTGGCATCGGAAGTTACACCGTTCTGTCACTGAAATTCGAAGATAATCTACGACACGTTCAAAACTATCAATTAACACACATCAACCTCTAGAAGGGTCTGTACCCTCATAATTATTCGTGATTATAGCCGCTTAGTCTGTATTAAGTTTGAAATCTTGCATCTAGATCGTAATCTCAATGAAGCGTATGGGCCATGCTTTTTAAGTTTAACGATCCCTCTGTAGAGATCTTATCGTAGCACTTTTACAGCATCAAATACATTTAACCCGCCGCTTTAACCTCCTTTATATATAGTTTATAGTAGAGTTCCATTAACATAACGGCTATCCCTAACAGATATCCCTTATGCCAAATCTTAAAAAGGAGTAAGCAATGAGTAGCGATAATCGAAAATATCGTCCTTTCAACCAGGTAAATATACCTGATAGAACTTGGCCTGATGCCGTAATTGACTCAGCACCTTTGTGGTGTAGTGTTGACTTGCGTGATGGTAATCAAGCCTTAATCACACCGATGAACTTAGAACAAAAAATCGAGTTATTCAAGCTACTCGTAAAGATTGGTTTTAAGGATATCGAAGTAGGTTTCCCTTCAGCTTCGGCTGTAGAGTTTGAGTTTTTACGCACTTTGGTAGAGCAAAACTTAATCCCTGATGACGTCAGAATCCAGGTTTTGGTCCAAGCCCGAGAGCATTTGATCAAAAAGACTTTTGAGTCCTTAAAAGGGGTTAAAAAAGCGATCGTGCACTTGTATAACTCAACGTCGGTAGCTCAACGTAAAATCGTTTTTCAAAAAGAGCAAGATGAGATTATAGATATCGCTCTTAAGGGTGTTGATCTTATTAAAAAGTTTGAAAACAGTATCGATACCGAGATATTTTTGGAGTATTCACCTGAAAGTTTTACAGGTACAGAGGTAGAATTTGCCGCACGTATCTGCAATGCCGTAACCCAAAGATGGGGTGTGTGCAAAGAGCGTCCCGTGATTATTAACTTACCGGCAACGGTTGAGATGTCAACACCAAACACCTATGCAGATATGATTGAGTGGATGGGTCGCCATTTGGATAACCGAGAACACATCTTGATCTCAACACATACCCACAATGACCGAGGTACTTCAGTCGCTGCTACGGAGTTGGCTTTGATGGCAGGAGCAGACAGAGTAGAAGGTACCTTGTTATCAAACGGAGAGCGTACCGGCAATGTAGATATCATCACCTTGGCCTTAAATATGACAACCCAAGGGGTTGAGAGTAACTTGGATTTTTCCAATGTGGACGAAGTGGTTAAAGTGGTTGAAGATGTGACAAAGATTGCCACCCATGTACGCCACCCTTATGTCGGTGAGTTGGTCTATACTGCCTTTTCCGGTTCGCACCAAGATGCGATTAAAAAAGGTATGGCTTTTCAACGATCGAAAGAGGATGCCTTTTGGGAAGTACCTTATTTGCCTATCGATCCGACGGATGTGGGACGTACTTACGAAGATATCATCCGAATTAACTCGCAATCAGGTAAAGGGGGTGTAGCCTATTTACTCGAAGAAGAGTATGGTTACATCTTGCCTAAAGCGATGCATCCTATCGTGGGTCACCTTATCCAGGATGAAACAGATAGAACGGGTGTTGAGATTGATAAAAGTAAGATTGTAAAGGTATTTGAAGATTACTACTTTCGTACCCCACGAAACCATCTAAAATTTGAACGTTTTGAGGTGGTCTCGCGTGTTGAAGAGGAAGGCTTGATTACCATTCAAGCCGATTTTATCATTGATGGTGTACGTACCTCTGCCAAAGGTGAAGGTAATGGTCCGATTGATGCCTGCAAAGAAGCATTGGCAACCATTTATGAACCGCAATTTTCTATCATCTCGTTTTCTGAACACTCCATGGGAAGCAGTTCTCAAGCAGATGCTGTAGCCTATATCCAGGTAGAAGATGAGCAAGGCAACCGTCTTTTTGGTGCGGGACGCCATGCCAATACAACCATCGCATCTATCAATGCTTTGGTGTGTGCTTTAAACCTTTTAGATGAGCACAAATAGTGTAACCCTACGCGGGTTACCGCCACTATCTAAATATCATCTTAATTTTTATGACACTGTGCAAAATATACCTTTTGTATTAACACACATATATTATAATTTTGAAATAAGAAGGAGAGAGAAATGAACAGTTATCTATTTTTATCTATAGCCGCCCTAGTCACTCTTTTTTTGTTTGATCGTTATCAAACCCGCTCACGAAGTTGGGGAGAAAATCCTAAGCATAAGAAGTGGTTTTAACCCTAAATATCACCTTTGATAAAATACCATAACATCCCGATATATTCATGCAAAGCAATATTGAGGTCCCGTATGGCATTAATATCCAGTACCTTGCCAAAATCAATGGACCTATCAGAAAACTTAGTAGGTGCCGCTATAGGCTTTAATCCGACTTTTTTGAATAAGGCTATTGCTCTTGGCATATGATAGGCTGCGGTGACTAAAACAAAAGGTTTTTTTCCGACAATCTTCTTAATAGCGTCAAGCTCCTCTTTAGTGTCTCTAGGTTCTGGTTTCGTAATAATCAAATCAGGATTAACACCTGAATCAGCAAGAAGCATTGTAGTATAAACGGCTTGTCCATTACGTAATGGATGGTATCCGGTAGTAATAATCTTTAACTTTTTATTTTGTTGATATAAACGTAAAACTTCATAAGAACGACCACGACTGTCTCCACCTAAAGCCACAATATAATCAACATTACTTGGAAGATTTTCCAACCTTGCATAACGCTCTTCCAAGGATAGAAGCAAAAAGCTAGATACAGGCTGGTATGAGATAATAAATAGCCAAAGGAAACTAGCCATGTAAAAATGCTTGGCTCGCTTCTGTCTGCGTCGACTTTGAGCATTTAACCAACCGAAAAAAGCCAATACAAAAACAATGACTAACGGCGAAAAGAAAAAGGAAATAAACTGCTTAAATTCAAACATCTTATCACCTTAAAACAGAAGATTCTCTTCCGCTTGCGGTGTATCCACTTGTGTACGCTGCGGCGGTTGAGAGGTTTCGGTGAAGTATTCAATCTTTCCGCCTTTACGTGTTTTTATCACACCTTCAGGGATATCGAACTTGCGTTTCAACTCAGGGTGGCGTTGCAGAAGTGTCTTAAAGAAGTGCGAAAAGGCAGGGCCTGAAACACGCCCTCCCGTTTCACCCGGCTGCATAGGCAAATTACTATCATTTCCAAACCAGACCATCGCCTGAATGGTTGGAGAGTAACCACAAAACCATGCATCGACTGCTTTATTCGTCGTACCCGTTTTACCGGCAATCTCTATTCCCGGTACCTGGGCCCGTCTACCGGTACCGCGACTGACAACCTGTTTCATAATATCTATCATCAAATAGGCTTGCTCCGGTTTGGTCACCTCATACGAGATAGGCTCAAAGATCTCCGGTTCAAATCCATCATGCTCTATCATACTGATTAAGCGGCTCTCCATTCGCTTTCCATAGTTTGAAAATGTGGTGTAATAGGAGCTGAACTCCAGTAAAGACATCCCCAAACTTCCCAATGAAAGCGACAGGTCTTCAGGCAATCCAACAAAACCAAAACGCTCTGTCAAATCTTTGTAAACCGCTTGCAAACCGATATCCGTGACTAAATTAATGGTAGCAAGATTTCGTGAATGTACCAAAGCTTCTTTGAGATTCATCACACCCGTATAATCTTTTTCATAATTTTTAGGCTGCCATTTTTTCATCTCGCCATCCACTTCAAACTCATAAGTTTTCGCCACATCTGTCAAAGGTGACAAGGCACTGTAACCCAGATCAAGAGCTACTTGATAGATAAACGGTTTAAAAGCGGAACCCGGCTGTCTTTTACTCTGTGTAGCACGGTTAAAAGCGGACTCTTTATAATCCACACCGCCCACTAAAGCTAAAACATCTCCAGTCTCATTTTGCGTGACAACCATTGCCCCGTTAAGCATTTCAAAATTAGAAGCATTCACATCTTCAGGTTTAACCAAAGTGCGATTTCCATCAATACTTTGATAAATCTTTTGACCTTTGCTGCGATATTTCAGCTTTTTAATTGAACGCTCTATGGCTTGATCATAAGCCAACTTCACACTCTGTTTAGCGATCTCCTGCATCTCAAGATCAATCGTTGTATGGATGATGTATCCGCCTGTCTTGATGTTGGAGATCTTATCTCCCAGCTGCCGCAGTACCTCATCCACAACATAAGGAGCTTTGATCTGCGTGCGAGACTCATCATAAACGATAGGACGTTCTGCCAGAGCGATTCTTAAGGCATCATCATCGATCCATCCCAGTTTATGCATACGACTGACCACCCGATTGGCCCTACCCAGTGAGAGCTCATAGTTCTTCGTCGGATCATAAAAACTCGGAGCTTTTGGCAGACCCACCAAGATACCGATCTCTTTGATCGTCAGGCGATGCAGCTCTTTATGAAAATATCCGTCTGCCGCTGTTTTAATCCCATAATACCCATGGCCCAGATAGACCTCATTAAGATAACGTTCTAAGATCTCCTCTTTGGTCAGTTTAGTTTCGATGACAAAAGATAAAATCGCCTCTTTTATCTTACGCGTGATCTTTTTTTCACTGGTAAGCAGGGTGTTTTTAACCAGCTGCTGTGTCAGCGTAGAAGCCCCTTCCACCATTTTTAGTGCAACAATATCTTTAAAAATCGCCCGAAATATCGCCTCAACATTGACACCCGGATGTTCAAAAAACATGGTATCTTCAATCGCGATCAATGCCTCGATCACACGGGGAGGAATATCATCAATTTTGGTATATAAGCGGTGCTCTCTTTCAAAAAGGTTGGCAATTTTTTTACCGTTGCGATCCAAAATCTGTGTCGTGAGTGCCGGTTTGTAATAGACCAGATCATCGGCTATAAACCGTACCTGA
Organism: Sulfurimonadaceae bacterium; assembly: GCA_041589975.1. GTDB lineage: Bacteria > Campylobacterota > Campylobacteria > Campylobacterales > Sulfurimonadaceae > JBFEYF01. The sequence goes on from JBFHUP010000030.1 coordinate 8,982, forward strand.
TTGTAAAAGTAAAGTATCACGGCAATACCTAAAACAAACATCGATACTATCGAAATAAAGAAGTTTTTCCAGGTAAAAAAAGCTTTGATTTTTCCTAAGCGGCTTGTTGCATTCATACGCGAAAGTCCCTGTGTGCAAAATTTGATTCGATAAGGACTTTGGTGTAGTCCTGCTGTGGATTATTGATCACTTCCAAAAGATTGCCCTGCTCCACAACACGGCCCTCTTTAATAACGACAATATCTTCACAAAGCCCTTTGGCACTCTCCATGTCATGCGTGACAAACAGCATCTTAAAAGCAAGCTCCTCTTGAAGGTATTTAAGCAGCTCAATAATCAAGGTCCGCGTATCCGGATCCAGTGCGGTGGTCGGCTCATCCAAAAGCATTAACTTTGGCTGCTTTTCCAAAGCAATCGTAATGACCATACGCTGTAACTGACCTCCAGATAGCTCGGGAGGGAAACGGTCCAAAAGCTCAGGTTTTAGTCCCACCAAACCAACGAGTTCCTCTTGTCGGGCACGATCCACACTGAAGTGATCTGTCAGACGCGTCAGGGGAGAGAGTGCGGTAAAGGGGTTTTGAGGAACAAAAGAGATCGTCTCGCCCCGCAAGAGTTCAAAATCAGCCTCGACATCGAGAGTCACATCCATATCATCGCCCAACATACCCAGCAGTGCTTTTAGTGTCAAACTCTTACCGCTACCACTCTCGCCTACCAAGGCTAAAGAGCGATCGATACTAAAATCAATGGATACCAAAGCTTCATCTTCTAAAGATATATCGAGTTTACGTATTTTCATTGGGACTATTTTATCCAAAAAAGATTAATTATACTCATAGTAGCCATTTTGCGGTCTTGCTACTGCTTTATCATCCTCTACCCACAAGCTCCATGCTTTAATGTATCACCTTAGTTTATTTGTTTTAAAAAATGATTATATATTTATAAAGATGTTACATTATCAAGCTATAATGGTATAAATTCATAACCATCTGGAGATAATAATGCTCAATGAGTTAGAAAAAATCTACTACGCCTTAGCCAAACGCCATAAACAACTCTGCGATGATGTAGAACAGCAAAACCCACTCATAGCTTACACCCATAAAGACTTCTTCTCTCTTGAACCCTATTATCATGAAATCTATAATCTTTCTAAAAACGATTTAGAGTTTTACCCGGATCTCGATCAGTTACCTGCAAGCAGTGAAAAGTTTTTATGTTTGCTTGGAGATAAACAGCTTTTACAGTCACGCAGCTATATGGGCAAAGATACCTATTATGATAGTTTTTATTTACAAGAAGAGCGTGTCAAATGGCGGTATGATCTCTATCGTAATAAAGATGAGATCAAACCCATCAAGGTTGAAAAACTCATCCTAGGTGACTATAATCTGCCTGTCTGCTTTGAAACCTACCAGACAAGATCCTACAGCCGATGTGACTACACTTTTTCCGGTGATGATGCCACTGTAGACTGCAACTATTATGATGATAAAGAAAACCTACAAAACCGCAAAGAGATGCTTGTTCACTATAGTGAAAAAGCTGAAGGCGTCGAGACTATCCATATCATAACAAACAAGCATAAAACTCTGATCTACAACCATGAAGAGCTTCATAAAAGTCATGAGCAACTCCTAGAAGAGACCAAAGAAGCTGTCGTTAACTCCATCATCGAAGCACTCAAGGAAAACCCCGATCGGGAGTATATCGATGAAAAGATCGACGCTCTGCTTTTAGAGTATACCACCCAGGGGCCTTTCCCGCCTATCGTCGGCTATGCACCCAAACAAGAACTCATGGAAGG
>JBFHUP010000031.1:0-10592 GCA_041589975.1 Sulfurimonadaceae bacterium
CTCACCACGTGTATGGCTGCTAGGTGTTCCTATCTTATTTATCGTGTTTTTCTATATTCCCAGTCCAATGCTCATTCTTATTCTCATTTTAGCCCTGCCACAACTTGTCAAAGCATGGAAATATAATCCAAAAGATGAACAGAACAGGATCTATTATAGTGTGACATTAGAAGAGAGAGTAACCTATACTGTATACTATTTTGCACTGCTTGTTTTTCTCTCTGCTATGACCTATAAAGTTCATAATCTTTTAGAGCACACTGTTACAATTTAGTATCAATGCATTTTAAATCAAAAAGATAGTCCGTACTTCAAATAATAGCTATTTTCAAAACTGCCAAATTCACTGCTGTCACTTCCTTGTAAGATCAGAGCTCCTAAAGAAAAGCTGTTGTAATCATTAAGTGTATACGTAAGTGCCGGGGCAATGAAGTGAGAATTTTGATCATTGAAACTCTCAATGTAAGTGATGCCCGCATCAAGATATAAGTTAAAACTGTAGCTTAGTGTAGAGCCCAGATAAAAGTGTGAAAAAACAAGACTTGAAGGAGTGTCAGATAGTAGATTGTACGCGATCTCATTACGACTGAATGTTTGTGAACTGTAAAACGCTTCAACGGCTAACGTTATACCGTTGCTAAAACCATAATCAGCTCCTATGATACCCTGTGTAAAATAGTACTCTTTAGTCGTAAGCAGCGTATCTTTCAAAGTCGCTTCCAGATAAACAGCCTCTGCACGAAGTTCAACGCCACTCTCCCCTACATCGCCTTCTACTTCAAGGCCAAGCATCTTGGTATCATCTGAAGCAATAGCATTCAATGCAATCTCCGTTGTTTTAACCAATGTTTTATATCGCAAAAGATATTTATAACGCTCATCTCTTTTTTGGCTCGCAACGATATTGAATTCAGATGTTTCACTTAGATGTTTAACATAGTTTATGGCAGCCACCCCAAAGACCTCATCGGGTTCTAATGCAAAACTGTTTTTGGGATTAAAAAGATTGTTGGGTACCCAAATACGTCCGACCCCCATATTGATATTTTGAAGACCTACGACGATACGTTTTTGATCATCTTCATATCCAGTGTACAGTCTATAAAGCTTACTATAGGAACTCCCATCACTGTAGTTACTATACGAACTTGCTGTTTCAAACGGCGTATCTGATGTAAGCGTTTGTAATTGAGCAAAAGTGGCTGAATTGACATAGCTTGTACCTACATAGTTGACAAAATCCGCTATAACCGTAGTAAAGTAATCTTTGTGGGTATAGTCTCCCCGATAACGCAGGCGGTTATAATCATAACTGTAACGTTGTGTATCGCCACTTAGCGTGGAACCCGTAGAGAGTAAAAAGTTGGTATTATTTATGGTCGATTCATACGCAGCATCAAGTAGCAGCATACTACACAAAAAAGTCCCAAAAACTCTAAGCTTCAACCAACGCTCCGTCATAGAGGTTAATCACACGCCTGACATTTTCAAAAATATAATCATCATGCGAAGCAAAAACGATCGTAACGCCCTCTGTTTCATTGAGCACTTTCATCATATCCATAAGAGATTTAGAGTTTTTAGAATCAAGATTGGCCGTAGGTTCATCAGCTAATATAATTTTGGGCTTCGCAGCTACGGCCCGTGCTACTGCGACACGCTGCTGCTGTCCGCCACTTAAAGTATTGGGTAATGCTTTAAGCCTGTGGTCGATCTCTAATAGCTCGGCGATCTCTTGAACCCGTTTTTGAATCACGCTATCCTTAAAACCTCTAAGTTTCATAATAAAACCGATATTCTCTTCCACACTCAATACCGGTACAAGATTATAAGATTGAAAAACAAAACCCATCTCATGCAGACGAATCTGAGTGCGTTCATCTTCATCAAGTCTCGAAATCTCCTTATCATCCAAAAAAATCTCACCTGAATCAATGCTATCCAAAGCACCTATAGCATTTAACAGTGTCGTCTTCCCGCATCCTGACGGACCATGCAGCAGTGAAAACTCACCATCCTCTATCGTAAGATTAATATCTTTTAAAGCATGAATCTCTCGATCTTCCCCTTTATAAAAATATTTTTGCACATTGTTTAAACGTATCATGAATCCGCCTTTATAACTTCTATGGGATTGAGTTTTTTAATCTTTCGCAATGGCAGCAACACACTCAAAAGGGATGCCGCCATAATGGCATAAAAAGTGGAGGTAAAATAAGTAAGTTCTATATGGGCATGCATCACTGTAGGATAACCAAAGCTTTGCAGACCATCAGCAAATTCACTTAAATCAAGGCCATAATGTCCCAAATAGGCAAGTGAAACAGCTCCTAAAACAGCCCCGACAAGATAACCAAAGGCTCCGACTATGAACGCTTCTAAAAAAATCTGTAGGCGAATCATAGGGTACGGCATGCCGATACCCCGCATGATCCCAAACTCCCGAATACGATCCAAAATGGATACATACATGACACCTAAAATACCGATAAATACCACAACCATCACAATCATAAAAGTAATGCCGTTAAAAATAATCATCATATCCTGCATCATCTTCAGAATCGGATAGAGTTCCAAAAAGCTTTTAACTTCAAGATCAGGATAGGTTTGTGTCAGATCCGATATCAAGGTTGCAGAACGGCTTTGAATAGCTATTTGAGTTGCTGCCGCTTCATTCATGCCTAAAAATGCATTCAGACGCTTGCGATCCATAAAGATAACTCGATTATCCAAAGCAATATTGGTCGTTTGTACAATGCCTCTAATCTTTAGAGCTATAGCATTGATCTCTCCGCTGTGATCTTGCGTTGAAAAAACCACCTTGGAACCGATACGAACCTTCAACTTTTTAGCCAACTCCAGACCGATCAAAGCTCCCCGTTTTCTAAAACTAATCTCACCCTCATGTAAAAACTCGCTAAAAGCACCAAACTTCTCTTCTTCAGCCAGATCAATCCCGATCACCATAGAGAGTGCTGATTTTTTAGCTGTTGAACTAAGACCCTCCAGCTGCATACGTCGTGTTACGGCTGTAATCTCAGGGCGTTGCTCCAAGCTCTCTTGAATCGTTTGAGCATCTGCTATATGATGGGCCAACACTTTATCAAGCCTATAGGCTTGATGATAGATCGAGACATCACCACTGTCACTGCGTTTGGTCTTATCGATCAGGTTGTTCGCCATCCCGTCATAAAGCCCCTGAATGCTTAACATCATACTCATACTTACAGCGATCATCACAATCAGTAAAAGGGTTCGAGACTTTCTTAGAAATGCCGAAGTATAGGCCAATTTCACGATCATCTTAAACATGACGTACTGCCTCAATAGGTTTAAAATGATTGATGTACTTAATGGGATAAAGAATACTTAAAAAGTTAAGCCAATAGATCACAGCTACATTCCAACTGATAGTCAAGATATTAAAATCAAAAGGCATCTCATCAGAGACAATACCGTAATCTTTATAGGTTTCGCTCATACCCTCAATAATAATAGGATGTAAATGGTAATAGTAGTTTATATAACCACCCAAGGGCGTTGCAACGAGCAGTGCGATCGTTGAAAGAATAAAGATCTCATAAAAAAGCAGGCGTCTCACATCAGCACGCGTCACACCGATAGAGCGTAGCGTCCCAAACTCTTTGACCCGAGAACTGACATTGATAAACCCAAAGATCATGATAACAAAAAAGATCACCACAAAAAAAAGCGATAAAGAGATATAACCAAAGACACTGTCAACTTCCATAGCTTCTACCATCGCCTTCATCATCACCTTCCAAGTGACACTCTCTTGATCCTCACTTAGTTGTTTGCCTATCTCTTTACTGATGCTCTCAACCCTAGCCAGATCTTCGACTTGGACATTGATATAAGAGGCTTTATTATGCGTCAGCATCAGATCATCAAAGTAGGCCCGATTGATAAAGGCAGCTGTAGAATCAAAATCAAAAGAACCGGTCTTAAAGGTACCGCATACTTTAAGAATATCTGCTGCAAAAGAGTTGTCACTGGCTGAGCCTATAAAGCTTACCTCATCCCCTATAGTGATATGAAGTTTTTTAAACATATCAACACCCATATAAAGACAGTTGCTTTTTTGTTCACTTAAAAAACGCCCCTCGACAAGTGCCTCTTTAAGCTGACTCATACCGGCTTCTTTGATAGGCTCGACACCTGCGAGCATCCCTGCCACCGAGTGCTCTTTAGATGAAAGTAGACCAAAGGTCTCAAAACGAGCCGTATACTGCTTGATCCCCTTAATGGTATCAAGCTTCTTTTCTATTGTTTTTACATCGCTTAAAAGATACTCATAACCCCCTTCATCTCTGTACCCTTTGGTGTAGATCTCAATACCGCCTTTGTAAACCTTTAGAGCATTTTCAAGCATAGCGTTGTGTGAACCATCCAGCATCGCCACATAAACGACAAACAAAAGTGTCGCCACGAAGGTCAAGATGATGGTCGTAATCGATCGGGCCTTATAATAAAGCAGATTTTTCCATGCCAGCTTAAACATTATCTGGAGAACCTTCGTAAAGCACTTTTTCGAAAATAGTCTTCCGAGATTTCCTGATCATAGGTGACCGCTTCCAAACGAATCTCAGTATAGTTGTAAGGTTTATGCTGAGGCTGCAGCTTCCAATAAGTCGGCATATAATACTTACCATATTGTGTCACTCCGGAATAATAAAAGGTCCTAACGACCTCCCCATCCTCATCATAAAAGATATCTTTTTCACTCGTGTAAGTCTTAAGATTGATACGGGAGATGATTTTACCCCATACGACTGCGGCATCCTCCTTAGGCGTAAGCTGCATGGTTACGATATCACCCTCTTTATTTAGTATCTTAGGGTCATAATCTTCCACTACCGAGCTTTGCTTGACCATGTCATCATTGGTGATATCTGAGCCCATCCAGTTTTGCAACATCATGGATGGCGGAATCTTGATAATACGTTCGATTTTTGGCACATACTGCCACATCTGATTATCCAGACTTAAAAATGTAATACCTCTATCTTTGGGCGGATAGATCGTTTTAACAAAACTTTTTTTGGTCCCTTTGGACCAGCTCTGCATCTTCATCGTACGACTATGCCCTTTGGTATGTATGGTCATAGCCATCTGCAGATAGATATTTTGGCCACGCATATTTTCATCGATCTTTTTCATGACCTCATGAGCTTCACTCGACCACACTGCAGCCATACAACAAAGCAACATAATGAAAAAACGCATTATTTGCCTATAGCCTTTCGAGCTGCATCCCAATCCAAATTTCCTAATTCACCATAAGTCTGTTTAGCCAAAATACGATGTTCTATAAGCTTGACCATCACCTCATCAAAATAACTAAACCAACGATCGGGATCCGCAATCTTATCCTCTGCTTCACTGATCGTAGCAGAAAAAGTGTTAAGAGCCTGCTCCAACTGCATAAGTGCTATATGTTCTTTTTTCATGATCTTTCCTTGTTATGGGCATTAAGAGTTCATTATACATAAAAGTTTTTACTTTGCATAACACTACGCTCTAAGTGTACCTATACATAACAGTGACAGCAGATCTTAAATGAGATAGGGATCAATAATAGAAATTAAATCTTATACCTGTATTGTCACTGCCTTGATTAGGCAAACTCTCATCCGTTCCGGAATGAGAGTAATGGTCATACATAATGGTTACGCTCATGCTTTGAGTAACACTCATGCCAATAGCAATGGCTTCACGAAACAAAAAACGACTCCCTAAAGCTCTACGATTACTTTGTGTAGGCTGAAGCTTTCCATCATGCACAGCCCCGCCAAAAAACAGCTCCCAGACTAAACTACCCAGCATCGTTCCTTCCCACGAAAGACCTGCATATAAAAAGTTAGTGAACTCTTGATTATTTAACTCTATTCCAACAGCTGGATAGGCACGCAGTATCTTTGTATCCCAAACAGCCTCCACGTTAAGATCATACCCCTGCTCTCTACCATTGGAAATGGGACCTTCTCCATGGGCCAAAACTCCTACTTTATAAGCATAGATCTGACCATGAACGCCCACACTGCATAATAAAACAAACATCCACCCGAAAAACAACCGCATATCTGTTCCTGTAACAAAATATCAATTATTATAACCTAACTTTATAGCTCATGTTATACTAACAAAAAATATAGCTTTCAATTAAGAATCGCATGTTACTATAGCTTATATCGACTCATGCCAAAGGAAGTGCTGATGCAAACACAAGAGACTATGGATGCCTGCTCCCAACTCATCACCAACGAAGACCTTACACTCCCCAAAGAGATAGAGACACTGCTTCAAGAACAAGATGTTGCTGTTTATGTTGACTCCAAAGATGAACCAGACATCAAAATCTATGCTGATCGTTCCATCTATCTTACTCGTATGACGCCACTGTTTCGATATCTGGGATTTGATATTATCGACGGTGTATCGTATACCGTCATGCTCAATGGCAAAAAGATATTTATCAACCGATTCCGATTGGTTTTGGATGATGCTAAGCAGCTTGAAAGAACCAAACACAATATCACACAGGCATTAACCCAGGCACTCCAAGATAAGCTGACAATTCAAAGTCAACTTTTTTGTCTTATATACCTTGAAAACCTCTCTTTGCGTCATATAAAACTTCTACAAGCTTTTATAGAGTATATCACTCAGGCCGTAGCTAATATGAGCCCCTTAATGATTGAACAGACGCTGTGTAAATATCATCAGATCACCTGCCAGATGGTTGAATTCTTTTTAACCAAATTTGATCCGCAAATCAAGGATCGCAAAAACAAACTCAAGACTCTGCAGGTAGACCTGCTTGAAATGATCAAAGAGGTTCCCTACATCACTGATGACCAGGTACTGAAACTTCTTTTTGAGCTTTTACAATCCCTATTAAGAACCAACTACTTTTTTGATTATGAAACGATCGCTTTAAAAATTGACACAAAAACCTACAAAACAAACCTCAAAGGACTTCAGCCCAATATCGAGAGCTTCGTCTATGGTGACAAACTTTGTGGCTTACACCTTCGTATGAGTTTAGTCTCCCGTGGAGGATTACGACACAGTGAACGTTATGAGGATTATCGTAATGAAGTGAAATCACTGATGATTACCCAAGATGGGAAAAACTCCATCATCGTACCAAACGGGGCTAAAGGGGCCTTTATCATTAAAGAGGAGAATGTCAAACAACTCTCCAAAGAGCAATTTACAGCCTACTATTCACTCTTTATTAATAATCTTTTGGATCTTGTGGACAACCGAATTGACGGTGAGATTGTCAAAGATGAACGTGTTATTGCTTATGACCAGGATGACAGCTATTTTGTTGTGGCAGCCGATAAAGGAACAGCAAACATGAGTGATGTCGCAAACGGTATCGCCTTAGATCGCAACTTTTGGCTGGGAGATGCTTTTGCCAGTGGCGGCAGTCAAGGCTACTCCCACAAAGATCTGGGTATCACAGCCAAAGGAGCTTTTAAATCAACCCAACGCTTTTTTATTGAAAAAGGTGTCGACTTCTACAGTGACCCGATTACCGTTGTCGGTATTGGTTCAATGAATGGGGATGTCTTTGGTAACGGTATGCTTTTGTCTCAAGCCATGGTCCTTTTAGGGGCCATCAGCCATAAAGAGATTTTTATCGATCCAGACCCAATTGATATGGTCGCTTTTCAGGAACGTCAACGGCTGTTTTTATCCAAAGAGGGAGGATGGTCTCAATACAATAAAGCCCTTATATCCAAAGGTGGCGGTGTCTTTTTACGCAGTGCCAAAGAGATTACGCTCTCTGCTGAGATCCAAAAAATGCTCAACACCACGCAAAAAGTGATGTCTGGTGAAGAATTGGGAAAAGCTTTACTTGGGATGAAGGTTGACCTTCTTTTTAATGGTGGTGTAGGTACCTATGTTAAAAGCAGTGAAGAGTCTAATCTCGACATTGGTGATAAACAAAATGAATCCATTCGCCTGGATGCTACCGATCTTAGAGCCTATGCCGTCTGTGAAGGGGGTAATTTAGGTTTTACACAAAAAGCTCGTATTGAGTATGCCAAAGCAGGCGGCAAGATCAACCTCGATGGCATTGACAACTCTGCCGGCGTTAATATTTCCGATCATGAAGTGAATCTCAAGATTGTTCTAAACTCTATCGTTCATAAAGGATATATCAATGAGGAAGAAAAACGTGTTGTCTTAAAAAGTTTGGATGAAAAAATTGTCAACATTGTTCTATGGAATAACTACCTGCAAGCTTTGAGCCTCTCCAAAGATGAGATTCTAACCAAAACCTATCTCAATGACTTTTTACGCATCATTACACTTTTAGATGAAACCATACCGAGTTTTAACCGTAAAGATTTTCAGATCCCTAAAGATGATAACATTCAATCCATTTTGACCAAAAGCGGCCATATGGTACGGCCGGTTTTAGCCTCCATCCTCTCTTACTCTAAAATCTTTTTAAAAAGCCTGCTTCTTGATTCCAACTTTGTGGATGAACCTTTGGCTCAAAGTTATCTCTATAAATACTTTCCAAAATCATTTACTTCCGCTTACAAATCAGAGATTGATGAACATCCGCTCAGACGTGAGATTATCGCTACCTTAATTGCTGACTTTGTTATCAATAACCAGGGTATTTTGTTTTTAAGTGACTTTAACAGCTTAGGCAAAGAGAAATTTCTGATTAAAGTTCAGGCCTATCTCATTAATAACCAGCTCTTTGGGGCAAACAATATCCGCTACGACCTGTATCGTATCGACAATGAGATCTCAGCTGAAAAGCAGTATGCCATTTTATTTGAGATAGAAAAAGCTCTTAATTTTTCTGCCATTTGGATGGTGCGATACTTGGGTGATTTCAAGATCGATGCCAACAATATTTTGGCCTACCAAGATAGTATCTTTACCCTCTTAAGTCGCGATTATCTTAAAAACATACCTAAGCTTACACCGGTCGATGAAGTCAACCAATTTATGGCGATACTTAACTACTTGCGTTTTGCCATTGCCGTTATCACTATTCAAGAGAATTCTCATGCCAAGTTTGATGATGTAGCCGAACTCTTTTTTGTGATTATCCATGAACTTAAAATCATGAAACTTTTTGAAGCTTTAGATTCACTGGAGCTTAATGATATTGACCTTAGAAAAGAGCGGAGACAACTACGACAGATCATCGAACTCATTATTATTAAAATCACCGAAAAAATCCAAAACTTCCGACGCAAAAACGAAGGAGCCAACGAGGCATTCGAAAACTTTTTAGTCAATGGCGGGGAACATATCAAAGATGCTAAAAAAGAGATTGATGCTCTGTTTAAAAACCCTAATCCAAAATTGAGTAAAGTTTCTATAACGATTCATGCTCTGCTCTTTTCTGCACTCTAAGGGTTTTTATAGCCCTTATGCACAACATTTAATCAATATTTAAATGTTTTCACTACGTTTAATTGTTATCATTACAAAAACAAGGGGATTGTTGTGAGATTATTATTCATTACACTTTTAACTCTGACTACTTTGCTTGCAGACAAACAAGAAGCTGAAAAAGCTCTTGATACGGCAGAAAAAGTAGTAGATGTCATTCAAGCTGTACAAAGTGTCCAAGAGATGGAAAAACAGATTGAACAGATAAAAAAAGATATTAAAGAGGATGGTCACAACTATAAAGTATCACTTTCTTACACCTACTTTGCTTACGAGAACTTTAGACGTTTATATCGTGAAGGATGGGGTTTAAGTGGTGACAATTCTGAGCTTCGTTATGCTACTTTAGGTATAAGTTTTTTACCAAACACGTGGAATATCAAAATATCAACATCGAAAATTTTAAAAGAAGAAGCAGGTACGGACGGCACTTTTCAGTTCGCCACGCAATATGGAAGCAAAAAAGACACAGAATTCACCAATGTCTATATGAAGCCAATTACACGTTCCTGGGGTGATGTCGGTTTTGGTTACATGCATTTTATCTTTACCAATATTGTTACTAACTACAATGGTGGCGGCAGCACTTTTCAAGTTGTTGATGTTGCAACCGCACCAGCAGAAGCCAGCATTGCTTACACTCAAGAAACTACACGCTATTATATAACTTATAATGTCCCTACAACCTCTTGGTTACCAAGAGGATTTGGATTTAAATATGAGCAAGAAGAGACTGATCATGGTATGCCTGTAGCTATTGGCAAATATGCACATAAACCTCAGGGGACTATCAGTAGGTTGGGTCTGGGTATTTCTTTAACTGACGAAGAGCTAGAAAGTGGATTTAGCTTCAAAAATCTTTACTATTCTCGTGGACAAAACAGTTATGAATATTTTGACTATTCAATAAGCACTCCAGTAACATTTGAGCTCACCAGTCAAAAAATTGATATGGAAATTGCACTGGCAAAAAGATGGGAAAACGGTAAAATTATCTATACGTCATTTGGAGCAACTCGCGAATCATTTGACAAAATCCCAGATGCCATTACCGAACTCAAATTTAATGTAGGTACGGTTTTTTAAACGCTTTACTTAAAAATAAATATCTATGCCGATGCGAGTAGCAA
>JBFHUP010000032.1:0-10409 GCA_041589975.1 Sulfurimonadaceae bacterium
CCTGAACGGCTACATATTCAATGCAAAGGGTACCGACACTATTTTCCACAATCGCCTGACAAAATCCGTGTTACACAAGGACCGGAATTTGACTACCTGCAAGAGGATTTTTTTGCCCACAGTTATCCCATCGGGCACCAATCTGACTTGTCAGGATTGCGTCTTAACCGCACTCTTAAAGCCACACACTATGATATTATCACAGCCGGTGTCACGGATGGAACCATACAACTTACCGTGCAAGGTCCTATAATACTGATGCGACACAGACAAAGTACTGGCGGTTATCCAAGAATATTTAATGTCATTGAAGCAGATATGGATAGATTGGCTCAATATCCTCACGGAAGCAGGCTTAGTTTTGAATTGATTACAATCAAAGAGTCTATTAAACTCTTAAAAGTGTATGAAAAGAGCCTCAAACAGATCCAAGCAGATCTGCTTTAGCAAAAACATATCATCTCAGATTGATAAAAAGCCCTACTCTATAGCTTCACTATCATTAAATTCGTAAAGGTCATCCTCATTAAACTGACTTTCATAAAAATATTCAATCTTTTTTTCAGCTCTGCTGAGATCACGAAAGCGGGCGACATGAAAAAGTGCATCACCTTCTTGCACCAAAGGTATCTCAGACTTACCCACGATAACACCGTCGAACATAGCTTTGACAGGGTAATTCTTATCTTCTAAAGGCTCATAAATGTAAGCTATAATCTCCTGCTCTTTTACCGTATCACCCAAACCTTTAATCGTTCGAATAATCCCACTGTCAGAAGCTCTTAGCCATTCACTGTTTCTGGATATGACAGGGTTCTTGGCTTTTTTCTGATTTCGGTATTTTGGCAACATCCCTTGAGCCTGAAGCACCTTAACAATACCTTCAACACCGATTCTAATACTTTTTTCATCAAAACGCAGAGCTTCACCTGCTTCATATAATAGAATCGGAACACCGCTTTCTTGACCTACAGCACGAAGTGAACCATCCCTGACTTCTGAATGTAAAATCACCGGAGCTTCAAAAGCTTTGGCTAATTTCATCGTATATTTATTATCTAAATTGGTCCGTATTTGCGGAAAATTGGAACGATGATGTGAAGCGGTATGCAGATCAATACCCAAATCAGATTTACTAAGCACCTCTTCAAAAATAATTTTGGCAATTCTGGATGCCAATGAGCCCTGTTCACTGCCCGGGAAATAGCGGTTTAAATCTCTCCTGTCAGGTAAATAGCGGGATCGGTTCATCACCCCATAGACATTAACGATAGGGATCAAAAGCAACGTACCTTTAAGCTGATTCAAGATTTTTAAGTTTCTAAATCTTCTGATAATCTCAATACCGTTAAGTTCATCACCATGTATGGCCGCCGTTATAAAAACAGTCGGGCCATCCAATTTTCCTCGGATAACTCTTACAGAGAGTTTTGTAGGGGTGCTATAGAGTCGTGGAAGCTCAATATCCACTGTAACATTACTCCCCGGTTCTATTGTCTTACCACTTAAAACAAACTTTTTAACGCTTTTACGTGGCAGAGTATCAGCCAAAAGCAGACTCCAACTCATCATAAGAAGCAGTAAAAATCGATTCATCTAAACTTTCCTGATCTTTTAATATATCTGTAACTATATCACGAATCTGTCTGCGAATGGCTATATCATGAAAATCTTTGATACTTTCAACACACAAAGAATGACACTCTTTCCAAAGAGATTTCATGACACTCTCCTTAGTTTCAAATTGTAACATTTTTACAACTATTTATTATCTTATTGAGAATAAAAGTAACGCAAAAGCTTATATTATTGAAAATTTAACAAAATTCGGCTGACTCACCAAGTATGAAGCTTTATTTAGAGAAAACTTTTGTATAATTGCGGAAATTTTCTACAGAAGGCAAATTATGATTCAAGATTCAAAAATCGTAGACATCGCTATCATCGGTGCAGGACCTGGCGGTATGGCAGCAGCCATCGAGGCAAAACTTGCAGGTATTGAGAACATTGTTGTTATCGATAAAGCACCTCACCACAATGATATGATCCACAAGTTTTACAAAAAAGGTAAACGTGTTGATAAAGATTGGATGGGGATCAAATTTGAATTTACTGGTAACGTTACGTTTGAAGAGTGTTCAAAAGAAGAGTACATCGAACAAATGGATAAGAAACTAAGTGATGCGGGTGTTCTTGACAAATTTGAGTACAACCATGAAATCATTCGTGTAGAAAAAGGCGAAGATGGTCTTTTCTCTATTGTATTTGCAAATGATGCGACAGCAGAATCTTTTGAGTCTATGAAAGCTAAAAACGTTATTCTTTCTGTAGGTCGTATGGGTAAACCAAACAAACCAAAATATAAATTCCCTAAAGAGCTAAAAGAAGTACTTAACTTCAACCTTTCGAAAGTTCAAAATGGTGAGCATGTCATGATTGTTGGTGGTGGTGACACTGCTGGTGAGTATGCTTATGGTCTGGTAGAGATGGAAGGGATGGAAGATTGTGTGGTTACACTAAACTACCGTAAAGCTGAAATCACTCGTATGAATCCAATCAATACTGAGATGTGTACAAAATATCTTGACAACGGTAAAATCTGTAATAAAATGGGTGTTGACGTTGAGAGTCTTGAAGTAGCTGAATCCGGAAAGATCAAAGTGAATTTTACAGATGGTACGTCGGGTGAGTATGACAGAGCTGTCTACGCACTGGGTGGTACCACACCTAAAGACATCCTTGTTAACTCAGGTGTTAAAACGGGTGAATGGGATGTTCCTGTCTATAACGAAGCCACATTTGAAACCAATGTAGAGGGCCTGTATACTATCGGTGACGTTATTACCGATCAAGGTTCTATTGCATTGGCTTTTAACCATGCATCAGATGCTGTTACAAACATCGCTAAAAACTTATAATAATTTTTCGCTATGCTCTTTGGAGCATAGAAACTTTACACTAAAATCACTTCCCAACACTATCTGCCGATCATAGTATTCCCGATACAACTTTAAAAAAAGTGATAAACCTTTACCCTTTTACAAAGCATTTGTGTTAGAATAAAAGTAGGAGGCACGAATATGTACGAAACATTTGAAAACAGTTTATTGATTGTTGATGATATGAGAAGCAATCGTCTTACTGATCGTGCCATTATTGAAACCCACTTTCCAAAACTCACTATCTATGAAGCTAATAGTGCCAAAGCTGCACTTGAAGTCATGAAACAACACGCGATTGATCTGGTTCTTAGTGATATTATGATGCCCGACATGGATGGTTTTGAACTGGCCAAAGAGATGCAAGAACATTTCCATGAAGGTTGCAGTCCTATTATTTTTATCACGGCAAGTTCTGAAAGCCAGTTACTTGAAAAACAGGGTATTGAAATCGGTGCCATCGATTTTATACAACGCCCTTTTCACCCCAACACCCTAGTCAACAAAATAAAACTCTATCTTAATCTCTATAGAAAAAATCAAGAGTTGCAGCGTCATATTCGAGCCAATGAGATGAGTTTAGAGATCATTGACCGCTATGTCATTATGTCCAAAACGGATCTCAGAGGTATTATCACCGACGTCACCAATGCCTTTTGTGAGATATCAGGATTCACTAGAGAAGAGATGGTAGGCAAACCTCACAATATCGTACGTCATCCGGATATGGACAAAGCCGTTTTTAAAGACCTGTGGCAATCAATCAAAAAAGGTAAAATCTGGTCCGGAGAAGTAAAAAACCGAAGAAAAAACGGTACTTTTTATTGGGTACATGCGGTCATCTCGCCCATGATCGATGCCGAAGGTAACCATATAGGCTATATTTCAACGCGTCAAGACATTACTGAGTCCAAAAGACAACAGTTAGAACTTGAAATGCGTGAAGAACAACTACAAGCTGAAACAGCATCCAGAAAAGAAGCAGAAGATTTGGTGTATGAAGTAATTGACACCACCTCAAACATGGTTGTGGTAACCACACAAAATGAACCTATATTTTTCAATCAAGCGATGTTAAAATTTCTGCATGTTGAAAGTATCGAGCTTTTTAGAGCTAACTACAAAAACTTTGATGACTTTTTTATGCAACATCCCAATATTTTAGAAGATGTAGACATGGGTGAAAATTGGCTTGAAACCATGTTAAACATCGATCAAGATACACCGATATCCCTTCGGGCTCCCGGCACACTCAACAAGCGGATGTACACACTGCAGGTAAAACGACTCCAAACGAAAGAAGAACGCTACTTTTTCAGCTTCACCGATGTTACCGATCTAGAAGATGAACGTCAGTATTTTGAAAAAATGGCAACGCATGACAACCTTACCGGTATCTATAACCGATTCTTTTTTATTGATGCCACCAAACGGGGTATCAAGGTCAGCATGCGGGATGAACGCCCGATGAGTCTTATGATGATTGATATTGACCATTTTAAATCTGTTAATGATACTTTTGGGCATGATGTAGGTGACGTGGTTCTAAAGGCATTTGCAACTACCATAAATCAACGCCTGCGAGACAGTGATATTTTTGCACGTTGGGGTGGTGAAGAGTTTACGGTTGCCCTTCCAAGCACCACATTAGAAAATGCCCAACATGTGGCACAAGAAATACGAAAAAATATACAACAGAGTAACTTTCCTGAAGTCGGTCAAATCACTTGCAGCATTGGTGTCAGCACCCTTAGAGAAGATGATACTTTTGATGACCTTGTTAAAAGAGCTGATATGGGTTTATATGAAGCCAAAGCTGCAGGACGTAATTGCGTTAAAGTTGCAGATCTATAAAACTCATTTCTACACACTCTAAAAATTTGTATACTTATCGCTTATAAATCTTTAAATGAGGGAGTTGAGCCTGCAATACTTCCAAAGATGGGGCCTTTAAAGGATTAGCAGTAATATCTAAGTAGGCTAACTGCGTATAGTGTGAAAGGTCAGGAAGTTGAGCAATGTTGTTGTGTGAAACAACCAGCTTTTTAAGCCGTTCGTGTCCATGCAGTGTTGAAAGGTCATGAATGTGATTGTGAGCCAAAAAGATAAATCGCAATTTAGGCAAAGAAGATAACACGGAGATATCTTTTATGTGGTTATGAGAGAGTGCTATTTTATGCAAATTGGAAAGCTTGGCTAACACAGACAGATCACTGATTTGATTATGGGAGAGCGATAAGGCTTTGATACTTCTCACTTCAAGAATCTCTAAAGGAATAGCCAAGAGGTCCAGTTGACTTAAATCAAGATACTCAAGCGATTCCTGCTGCGTCTTTTTAATACGGTGCAAAGCTTCATGCATCATCTTTAAGATTTGTTTCCATCTTTTGAAAAACGTAATTTACCGCTGCTGTAACTGCTGCCAAAGTTTTTAGCCAAATGAAAAACCTGATGCAGAGCACTCTCAAAATCAAGCGGTGTCAAGGTTGATAAGGGGTGTATAAAAGCGGTATACAATATATCATCTGAAACGGCATAGCGGGCATCCAGTGCAGAATGAAAGTTAGCCTGCATTAAAGTCTCTTTGGTTTTAAGATCAAGAGTACTGTAATTAGTCACAGCGGCCAACAAACGCATACGATCATACTTTTGATCAAACAGCAACACCATGTTTTTGCCGAAATATTTAAAAAGTACATATCCCGGTTTCTGATCCAGTATCTCACTGTTGACTGATTCATTAATAATATCACACAAGATTTCTGGTGTCATCTCAGCATCCTCATGTGTTACAGCATGCTCTTTCATCAGACTCTTCATGGTATACTTTTCCATCGATCCCTCCTTTTTAATATCTTTAAATTGCCAACTCTAAAATTTCAAGAATCTCTTTTTCGTGATAGTCAGACCCCAATCCCCACATTTGTGCCAGCTCTGCTGCATTGGCTGCTATGTCTGGAAAATCACTTTTAGGTATATTAACCTCTGCCAAACTTACCGGTGCTCCGATCGAATGAAACCACGCTTTTAAAGCCGCAATACCTTTACCAGCCTCTTGCAATCCAAAAATCTCTTTGGCAAAACGTTCAAAGCGTTCAGGTTTTTGATCTGCATACCACTGCATCCAAGCCGGAATAACAATAGCCAATCCCGCTCCATGAGCAATATTATAAAGGGCACTTAATGCATGTTCAATCATATGATTGGGAAAACCTACATCTTTAAGACCCACTACAGGCAGACCATTTAACGCCATTGTAGCCGACCACATCATCTGGGCACGGGCATCATAATTGTGAGGATTTTCCATGATTATCTCAGTGGATTCGATAACTGATCGTATAATATTTTCACTCAATCTGTCTTGGATCACAGCTCCGCTGCTTTGTGTAAAATAGCCTTCGATAACATGAGCGATGGCATCCACTGAACCATAAGCAGTATAAGCAGGATCTACGGTAAAGGTAAGCTCAGGATTGAGTATAGAGACTTTAGGGTAAGTATGAGGTGATGTAAAACTAAACTTCTGCTGGGTTGCATCATTGGTCATGACACTGTTGCCGTTCATCTCACTACCAGTGGCTGCAAGTGTCAAAATACTAAACACGGGCAAAGCTTTGTTGATCACCTTTCCTGTAAAAAACTCCCAGACATCATCATCAACCAAAGCTGCTGCCGCAATAGCTTTAGCTTCATCCAGAACCGATCCCCCGCCGACGGAAACAATGGCATCAACTTTGGACCCTTTAGCTACTTTAACCGCTTCTCTTGCATGTGATATGACAGGGTTGGATACCACCCCATCACACTCAACATACTCAATCTCAGACTCTTTAAGAGCTTGAATCGTTGCATCATATAGCCCACTGCGTTTGATCGAACCGGTACCATACAAAAGTAAGGCTTTTTTAATGCCGTGACTTTTCAGCTCTTTGCCTATCTCGTAGTGGGTTTCTTTGCCAAAAATGATTTTAGTGGGATTGTGGAAGGTGAAATTATTCATTTATTTACTTTATTGTAGAAGTGTAAAGATCTATTATAATAAAAGAAAATTAACACTATTTTGAAAAATAAAGCTTACAAATTTTCTAAGCATAAAAACAATCCGATGATACGCCAAACGCTTTTAGCTTTAAGAAACGTACCTTAGGAACCATCTGCTTATAAAGAATGTCGCTAGACACGCCTAAGCTCTAGCGACATTAACTCTTTTACTTACAACTTAACCCATTTGAATATTATCGATCTCTTCTTTAAAGGTCTCGATCTCCAAAAGGACATGTTTTGTCAAATCTTCCGGTGTACTTTGCAAAGCAGTCTTACCCAGACTTACTTTACGCGTACGTGTATTATACGCATTTTCATTATAGGTAAGCACTATGTGAGGTTCAGCAAAGACGTCACAACTATCTGCAGTTGTCTCTACTTCAGGAATACAGTAAGAGACATCAATATCAATATCAATCATAGCATCATTGACAAGTGAAACAATAGTTTCAAGCTTTTGAATAAGCTCATCATGTTCAACTATATCTGCAGCAGGATCACGTAATAATGCAAGAATCTTTCGAAGCTTCTCTTCAAGTTCACGCTCCAACACTACGGCATCAGGATTGGTTACAATTGCTAAAAGCTCTTCCACTTTAATAATAGCTAACTTGCTCATAATAGACCTTCTTATAATTTATATTATGACTAACACTTTTTAGGCATACCCTATGTTACATTCTATAGCTCTAAAAAGAAAAAAATGATAAAATTTCATAAGTAATTCTAATATATCAGCCTAAAATTCCTCTCTTTTGAAAACCTAACATAAAGAAAAATCACTAAGAGCTATTTATATTTTTCCTTAATCTTCCAACTACTAAGTAAAATTTATACTTAATAAAGCTATAATGACATCTAAACAGATAAAAGGAATCACATGAGTAAACATAAAACTAAAATTGAAAAAATCTTTGATCATCCTATCTCAGGAAACATTGACATCACAAAACTGGTACACGCTTTAGAGCATTATGATGTTAAAGTCGACATGAGTAAAAAGCACCGTCTGCTTCTTCATTATGCAGGCAAGGAGCACTCTGTTCAATTATCACATAACAATGAGATGACTAAAGATGCCGTTGTCAATCTACGTCACTATCTTGAGGAAGTCAAGCTTACACCTGATCAGATCAGCTAAGACCTCTCCTGCCCGATAATTCCATCGGGTTTAACACCCTCTCCTACTAACAAAATTGACACAGATCAATTAAACGTAACACATTTCACACTATAATGCCTAAAAAGGAGTCTTTATGGGATTAATTTATGCCGCACAAGTAGAACATATGAGTATCGATGAGATGCAAGAGACACATGAAAATGAGATTGCCATTCTCAATGAGATAGATAAAATTGCCATCAATATAGGACGTAAAGAGGCAACGTTTGAAGAGCTTGAAAAGAAACTTGATGAATATATCGAACACGTACACGCCCACTTTGCAAACGAAGAGCGTTTAATGCAGCAGTATGACTTTCCTTCATTTGAGATGCACAAAATGGCACATGATATGTTTTTAGCAGATTTAGCCTATGCAACCAAAGCGTGGAAAGAGTTTGGCGATATCAATAAAATCATCAATTTTGTAAGAAAAACACCAGAATGGATCGTTATGCATGTCAATTCTGTGGATGCACCGACCGCGGACTACATAGCAAGGAAACAGGGATAAAAACCTTAAAACCATAGCGATAATGTACGGTGTTTTATGATCGCTTTACCTCTTGAGAAACTCACTCAATCAGACATTTAGTCTACTCATCTTCCTGAGTTGCAAAAGTGATACGTTCAAAAAGCTTCTCAAGGGCATCTTTGGCACACTGGGCATCTTTATCCCCTCCCGGTGCTCCACTAATACCGATGGCACCCAAATTGTAACCACCTGAAACTATTTTAACAGCACCTTCCATAACGATAAGGCCTTCTATATGATTAAGCTCTTGGCGGATATCTTTTCTGGCTTTTCTAAAACTTCCGCTGTCACTCCAAGCCATAACGCTCATATTGGCTTTTCGTTGAGCTATCTCTAAAGTAAAATAAGCTGCTCTGTCATCTCTTAATGCGGCACGCAGTAATCCATGACGATCAACCACAACGGCACTGACATGATATCCCTTGGCCCGACAGGCTAAAACAGCTTCATTAGCTAAATCTCGAGAGAGCTCCATACCGATACTTTTATCACTGACAACATCTTTAGCTTCAAGGCTCACAGCAGCGATCATAACCATGATGCCCAAGATCATACCTCTAAAATCATGCTTCTTCATCTTCATTCCTTTACATACATCTCAAAGACTCTAGCTAAAAAGTGTAAAAAATGTATAAAAATGCAAGCTTATAAAACTCTTCTATCTAAAACATAATCGACTATCATATGAATAAAAACCGGTATATGCTGATTGGCGTCAACACTGTAGTGAGCCAACTCTCGGTAGGTATCAATTCGCTCATCATAAAGTTTTCTGGCCCGCTGTGCATCTTGCAGAAGCGGACGCTTAGCCCGCTCATAATCACTGATACGATTCATAATGACATCAA
The DNA here is from genome assembly GCA_041589975.1 of Sulfurimonadaceae bacterium. Classification (GTDB taxonomy): domain Bacteria; phylum Campylobacterota; class Campylobacteria; order Campylobacterales; family Sulfurimonadaceae; genus JBFEYF01. The sequence continues at coordinate 9,532 of JBFHUP010000032.1, forward strand.
AATCTGCATCTATATTAATGATCAATGATTTTTCAGGTATCTTGCTGTAGATAGGCACCCCGCCGCCTGTTGCAATAACTTGGCCTTTTTTTTGAGACAAAGCAGTGATCGTCTCTTGTTCAAGCTTTCTAAAATAGGCTTCCCCTTTATTGGCAAAGATTTCATTGATGGTTAAGCCCTGCTCTTTTTCAATCACACTATCCACATCTACAAAATCTTTAAAGAGCTTCTTAGCCAAAGCTTTTCCTACACTGGTTTTCCCACTTCCCATAAAACCTATGAGAACAATATTGTTATAAACTTCCATGTGAGACCTTCAACCTTATAGAGTTTTGTGAAATGGAAAAATTCATTTCTAAAAATTCTACCTGATAACCAAACACATTAATCACACTTCTTTCTCTCATATACTCTTCAATAAGGGGATTTTGCGGTTCATTAATGACAAAAACAACATGTTTACTTTTATCTTTTTTCTTGACATCAAAATGAAAGAAAAATTGTGTTCCCAAAGGGCGTCCTGCTTGAAAGACCTCTTTTAAAACAAGCTTGTCATAGGTTAATAGAATGTTTTTTTTGGATCTCCCTATACGTTTTTTTGAACCGTGACATACAAAAAAATCAAATGCAGTATCTATCCTTTCTCGTTCAGTCATATAAGAATCTAAAACAACTTTTTTGACCTTATAGGTGATATCACTACGTACTGAATGCTCCGCTAGCAGCAGGGCTGTTGGTATAAAAAAGAGTGCTATCCAATGTACATACTTCACAATATTTCCATTTCATTCATTTTATAAATTTATTCACGACGCATTTATATTATACTCAACTGGTTTAGTCGTCATCATCCTCATCAAAGTCAAACTCAAATTTTA
>JBFHUP010000033.1:0-10251 GCA_041589975.1 Sulfurimonadaceae bacterium
ATATAGTATATCAATAAACTATATAAGCCTAAGTTCTGTGACAGTAAATTCTTTAGAAATCTTTACTAAATGTTACACCAGAAGTGCTCTCACCTTGGTTACCAGTAGCACCACTGTTTCCTGCAACAAAAATCGTTGTTGTAAATCCTGGCATAAGGATACTATCATAGCTGTATGATAATTGTCCAAAATCAGTGTCTGTACCGCTATCTGTATAACGTTGACCTGCATAAATTTCAAAACCACCAAATGATGCATTAACAATAACTGTAGTGCCGTCAAACGATGTTACATCTGAATCTGCATAACCCATTTCTTCCCAAACACTGATACCAAAGTTTGAAAATTGAATATCGATATATGCTTCAGCATAAGAATCACCAGCAAATGTTCCTGATGGATATTCTGTAGTGTTTTTAGCTATATAATCTTGCGTATACCAGTAGTTAATCGCACCGATATCAATGGTAGCCGGACCCGCCTTAAAGCTATAACCGATAATGGTATCGATCTCTGAACCCTCTTGGATACCTGAACCCCATAGGTTTAGGTGAAGACCTTCTACTTTTGCTACGTTATCAAAATCCACACCTACTTGAGCCGTTGGTGTTGTGTTCGTATATGAGATACCACGCCAAACGTAGTTAGTTGTCAATGCAGCATTTCCAGCTACTTCTAATTTAACTTCTTTTGCACTTACCTGCATGCTTAGTGCTGTAACAGCTGCTAAACCTAAACCTAAAATCTTGTTCATCTTTATTTCCTTTTTCTGAATAGATATGCAAAATGATAACAGCTATTTAAGAGCCAAGAAGCATATTTTTGATTAAAAAATAAACAATTTTGAAGCTAATTATTGATTTATAACATAATTAAACATAAAGAATTCATCTGTTTGATTGAAAAAGAGATCTGCTTAAGATGTTAAAAAATAAAAAGGTTTGATGTTGAGAAAATTAAAAAAGAAGAAGACCCACACAAGGTGAGTCTTGATAAAAGCGTGGTCCTAGTGACAACCACACCCTGTACCGCAACCACCGCCTGTTGATTGCTGTGGAGCTTGCTGTTGTGGTGCAGCACCTGTAGAACATGCTGATACACCTGGAGGTGTTGTTGGTTGGATACTTTCGTTTTCAACACCGCCCTCTTCTTCGATCTGCTCGATTTTAGCCCATAACATCTCAGCAGCTTTCATAAAACGCTTTGCGACTTCTGATTCTGGGTTGGCATAAGTAACCGGAGCACCTGTGTCACCACCGATACGCACGCCTGGTTCGATTGGTACTTCAGCAAGAAGCTGTGTCTCATACTCAGCGATCATTGGCTGAGTCGAACCTTTACCAAAGATATCATACTCAACACCTGTATCTGGAGAGATGAAACCACTCATGTTTTCAATCACACCTGCGATTGGGATGTTAAGCTTTCTAAACATATCCAGTGAACGACGTGAGTCATCTAAAGATACTTGTTGTGGTGTTGTCACGGTAATACCACAGGTAACCGGTACCGCTTGAGCGAGTGATAGCTGAGCATCACCTGTTCCTGGAGGCATATCGATAACCAATACATCAAGTTCTGACCAAAGGATATCACGTAAGAACTGCTCGATCGCTTTCATAACCATCGCACCACGCCAGATAAGTGATTGTCCCTCTTCCATAAGTGAACCCATAGACATCATCTCAACACCGAAAGCTTTAAGAGGATGTACTTTATTTGCTTCAACTTCTGGTTTTTGACCTTCCAGACCCAACATACGCGGGATGTTTGGACCATAGATGTCAGCATCCAGTAGACCAACTTTTTTACCTTGCATGGCAAGAGCAATCGCTAAGTTCACAGATGATGTTGATTTACCAACCCCACCTTTACCCGAACTTACCATCACAAAGTTTTTCACTTGCGGTGCAATGTTTTTACCACGAGATGAAGTCTCACGAGGCATCTTTGGAGCATTGATCGTAATCACTGCATCCCCAGCACCTTCACGTAACAGTGCAGCCACACACTCATCTTCGATCTGCTTAGCCACTTCTGGTGCAGATGATGTAATATCAACTGTCACACATACTTTGTCGCCATCAATTTCAATATCTTTTACAAATCCAAAAGTCACGATATCCTTAGTAAAACCAGGATAGGTAACGGTTGAAAGAGCTTTATTTGCTAATTCTTGAGTCATAATGAAACCTTCTCAAATATATTTTGTGTAACTATACAGCATATATATAATATTTTTATTTTTGTTATTTTATAGATAATTTGTTTTAATCTTGTTTAAGAAACAGGACAATATTTGTCTTATTTTAAAATTCCCCTATTTAAGATGATTTAATCTAATTTCTATAGAATATCATCACAAAGGAAACTCATGAGACTATCCATCACTATACTACTTCTTTCTACGCTGCTTTTTGGTATGAGTGCCAAGCCTAAAATCTATCAAGATTTTCATATCACGGGTCTAAAGACAACCGAACAGACAATGAGCCCGGAGATGATTGCTCAGACCTTAACACAGGCAGGCGTAAGCGTCATTTCAACCGAAGATCTTAATACTCTTTTTATAGACAGATATAAAAAATCCGATTTTAAACACTATTTTCTCATTACCTGCTATATGAAAGATATCTCTAATCAGCTTTTAAAAAAACACCCCAATATGGGCATCTTTTACCCTACAAGGGTGGTCGTTTTTCAAAAAAAAGAGGACCCCGTATTGTGGGTGGCTCTGTTAAGTTCTCGTACGATGGGAAAAGTCTTGACCTTAAAACACAGAGAGAAGCTTTTGGCTGATTATGACCGTGCTATTTTACAGCCTATTATTGCAAGCATGAAAAAATCACGTTTTAAACAGGTCAACTCCTCACAACAAAGAGAACTGAGAAAACTTCTTATACATACTAAGGAGGTTCACTCTTTAGATCAGCTCACTTCTATCGAACAGCGTCTCAAAGCGTATCTGCCAAAAACCTCATTTCAACTGATGCATATTATGGATCTCAATCAACTTCTGGGCAAAGAGTCACCTTATGCCTTTTATAAAAGCTATCAGATGCGAAATATCAAAACACTCTATACAAAAAGTGCACTCTATCCCGAATCAGCTGCTCATACACCCCTGCATCTGGTGATCTACAAGAAAAAAACAAGCCCAATAATGACTATCACCCAGATGGATACGGCTCATGTCATTGACAGTTCTGATATCACCGAGACAGCTTCTTTGCGAGCACTTAGCAAAGATCAAAAAGAGATGGAAGATCTTATAAAGTATCTTTTACACTGAACCTTTAGACGATACCAAGCGTCTTGTAAAAACCCAAAGCCGTTTGATCGACATAGATCATGGATCTGAGTTGTTGCGGATTGCCCTGAAGGATAAGTCTTTGGGGAGAGATCGCACGAGAAAGGGCCACATAAAATTGTGAAGCCGCAAAGATACGTGAGGTGTCAATCACCAGATCTTCGATCCCCATGCCTTGGGCTTTATGAATGGTTATGGCGTAAGCCAATGCTATCGGAAACTGTAAAATAGAAAAATAGACCACTTCGACCGATTGTTCCACTCCTTCAATCTCTTTGATCTCAAAGCCCCTTTTTTCGAAACGTTCCCGTTCCACTTTGACATGTACACCATTTTGTTTTTCTATGATTAAAACACCTTTAGCCAGATCGATACGTTTGACTTTGCCCCGTTCACCGTTAAAATAGTTCCAGCTGTTTTTAGTAAACAAAATATCAGCTCCCTCTTTAAGGACAAAGTGACGGCTCACTTTAATATCACGGCAAAACTTCTCAATCACCTCATCATCTTGTTTGTCACCCGTATACAAAGCAGCCAAAGTCTGCTCTTGGGCATCAAGTTCCGCTAAGATCTTTTGATTGTGCTCTTCACTTTTGGCATTGGTCGAAAAAAGATAGGTGTAATCTCGCTCCTCTTTGGGAGGCTGTTTAAAAAGTGCCGAAAGGTATTGTTCATGTGGAGCAGCAAAGATACCCCGTCTGATATCATCAAGCAGAAGCATAAAGTCATGATCTTTGGTTCGGTGCACTTCCGTCAGGTGGATCACTTGAAAATCAAAGGTGTGCCAGGCAGGTGATGCAAAGGCAAAACCAAAGATCTCATCCGGGTTTTCCAAAGCATGATGGCGGCAATACTCTAGCTTTTCTTGATGTTTGACAACAGGAGCCAGCTGTAAAAAATCTCCAACTACAAGCAGTGCTTTATCATAGCCTGCTTGCTGCAAACGAAGACGTATCAAATCAAGAACACCGGCAGAGACCATAGAGATCTCATCAATAACAATCAGATCCGTATCTGAGAGCACTTTTTTGAGTTTGGAATTGAGTTTAAAACGGGAAGATTTTTCAAGTTCTGAAACAGACTTCATCAAACGCAGATCAAAAAAACTGTGAATGGTCTGACCCGAAATATGCGTAGCGGCCATCGCCGTTGAAGCGAGCTTCACAACCTGTTTCTCTTTTTGTTCAAAGGCCTTGACAATGGCATTGGTCGTGTAACTCTTACCCACGCCTGCAGCACCCGTAATAAAAAGATTAAGACCTGATTCCAGCTGTTCTATATAGGTTTCGATCATGATCTTACAAGTATACGCATCTTATCCCGCCAAATAAGCAAACTTCTGCGACCAAGGTTTCCATGCCTCTAAACGGTTAAAGCTTATACCTTGGGCTTGCAGATCCTTGATAATCATAATAGCAAAGGCTTCATCCAATTCCAGTGTATACCGCAAAAGATGGTTTAAAACCTGTTTGCTCGGTTTGCGTAAGGCATTACTGACCAATACTGTAACGGCTACATGCAAGGCACAGTGATCTTCGGGATAGTACTTACTTTTGCCCTCAAATATCTCTTGAAACACAGGCAATTCACAGGAGCGTTTTCTAAACTCTAAAAACTGTGTCGCCCAATGTGCCCCAATGGCTCCGGAAATAGCATCAAAGAGATGGCGAACACTGACTTTGGATTTTAATATCCGATCCACAAACTCCCAAGTTCTTGGGGTAGGATAGACCTTAGAATCACATTTAGGATCATACCCAAACAAAGCCTCAGGGTTTAAACCGATAAAGGCGATGATGCTTTCATCGATCTCTGTTTTAAATGCCCAATCTCTCCAGTCATCAATAGAGCACGCCATATCAAAGTGAACAAAATGGTTAGCCAAAGCTGCAGGAATCACCTGGGCACTGCTGTTTTTATTACCTGAGGCTACGATAAACCAATTGTCCGGGAGTTCATACTCACCTAAACGTCGGTTTAAGATCAGTTGATAGGCAGCTGCTTGGACCAAAGGGGCTGCTGCATCAAATTCATCCAAGTAAAGAATACCGCCTTGGCTATCTTTTTTAGGTAAAAAAGTGGGTGCTGCCCAAATCGCCTTCCCCTCTTTTAAAAAAGGGACTCCCTTAAGATCTGAAGGATCCAAAAGTGTCAGATGCAGATCTAAGAAGTTGACACCCAGATCATAAGCGATCTCTTTCACAATAGCAGACTTACCAATACCTGAAGGGCCCCAAATGAAAGCGGGAAGTTTTTGAGTAATTAAAGAGGCTAAGGTATCTTTGAGTGCTTTGGGTGTCATGCAGGGACCTGTAAAAAAGTTTGATTGAAATATAACACAGAAAGGTTAAAATAGCTTTGAAGTCAGCAATAGCAGCGTTAAAAAAAGTGTCGGCACACCATAAATGCCGACGATAAAGTTGTTAGGCTTTGTTTAAACGTTGAGAAACAACTTTCCAGTTGATGTTTTCCATAAAGGCATCAATATAAGCGGCTGCCTTAGGGCCGTAATCCATATGATAAGAGTGCTCATACATATCTAAAACCAAAAGCGGTGTACCCGTAGCGATAGAATCGGTATGATCTGAAGCGATTTGATGCATTAAAATATTCTGCTCTTTAATATAAGACAGAATCACCCATCCCGAACCGCCGCTTAAACTCTGGGCTGTTTTGACAAAATCATATTTCCAATTCTCAACCGAACCAAAAGCCTGGACCAAAGCCTTTTTCATCATACTGTCCATCACACCATTGCCACCCAGGTTGAAAAAATAAAGCTCGTGTAAAAGCTTAGAGTTTAGGGCGATAAGCTCCTCTTTTTTCAGTGCACCATAGCGAATCGGATGAGCCGAACTCTCCATAGATGCGATCTGTTTTTGAATCAGGTTAAGCTTTTTTACAGCCCCGGCGTAGTTTTTATCATGGTGGGACGTGATGACCTTAGCCGAGATGCCCTTCAGAGATTTCGGATCAAAGGGTAAAGGAAGTATTTCGTTATTACCGCCATAGGCTCTGTTCAGTTTTAACGCTTTAGTGCCCTCTTTTGCTTCTAACAACGAGCCAGCTAATAACAGACCCCCTGTCGCCATTACAGTTCTTCGGTTCATAAAAACTCCTTGTCATTATCATAAAATTTTATAGCTGATTATAGTACAAAGCGTGATAAAATAAAGGAGAATAAAACAAAGAGTCTGAACTCTTTGTAAAGTTAAGGCCAGAAGCGTATATTTGAAACACCCCCCGCTTTGCATTAGCACTTAAGCGGGAAAGAAAAGTCCGACGGTAAGATAAACGATAAAAGCTAAAAAGTAAGCAGTTAGGGTCGTAAAAAGTAACAGATAGCCAAAATATTTGATATGTCCCGCCTCTTTGGTAAAGACCGCAGAAGCTGCCAAACATGGCAGATAGATAATAACAAATATAATAAATGCGGCAGCTGACGGTACAGAGATATGTTTGCGTATTTGTTTGGCCAAGGAATCACTATCTCCTGCTTCCTCTGCACCTAAAGCATATAAAATACCCAATGTAGATACGACGACCTCTTTGGCTGCCAGTCCCGTTTCTAAAGCAACCGTCATCTTCCAATCAAAGCCCAATGGAGCAAAGAGTGGCTCAGTAAACTTTCCAATCATGCCCAAGTAGCTGTTAGCCAACTGCTCCTCTAAAAGTCTGTTTTCCAAGGCTTTTTTCTCCGCCTCACCTGAAGCCAAAGCGATCTCTTTTTCGTAATGATTCTCTAAGATCTCATTATGAGGATAGTTAGAAGCAAACCATATGATCATCGATGCCGCTAAAATATAGGTCCCCGCTTTACGCAGATACATCCACGCTTTGGTACTGACCGTATGCCAAATGAGTTTAAGGGATGGAAGTCTATATTTTGGCATCTCCATCACAAAAGGCTCATCGCCCCCTTTAAACACAAACATTTTAAGCACTTTAGCTGCAATCAAACCTAAAATAGCTCCCGCAATATAGATGATAAATAAAACATTTCCCGCTTGATGTGGCTCAAAAAAGGCTGCAGCAAAAAGAACATAAATCGGAAGCTTGGCACCACACGACATAAACCCGATAATAAACAGGGTTAAGAGTCTATCCCGTTCACTTTTTAAAATCCGTGCTGACATATAAGCTGGAACTGAACATCCAAAACCTGTCACCAGCGGAATAAAAGATTTACCGTGCAGACCGAAATGGTGAAAAAAACCATCCAGCATAAAAGCGACACGTGACATGTAGCCTGTCGTTTCTAACAAAGCGATACCAAAAAACAAAATCATGATATTAGGCAAAAACATCACAACAGCACCAACGCCTGCAATAATACCATCTACGATAAGCGAATTAAGCCACGGTGTCTGAATGTGAGCCCCCAGAGCACTCCCAAAAGATGCAAAGCCTGCATCAATCCAATCCATCGGAACCGAACCGATCTCAAACGTAAGCTGAAACAGCAGCCACATAAAAAAGAGAAAAATGGGCATACCAAAAAGCTTATGAATCAAAATAGTGTCAATGCGTTCACTCATACTTTTAGCCACTTTTTTCTCATAGCTTGTGGTTTCAGCGACCAGTCCTTTGGCAATAGCCAAACGTTCGTGAGCAAAGATCTCATCGATATCTTCACTATCCGCATGTAAATAGAGATGTTTACGTGATGCGATAATCAGTTCATGCAGTTCCAGCCAGATCGGTTCTTCATGAAATGCGGTAAAGAGTGTCTTTTTACCGGCTAACAAAGCTACAGCGATTTGTCGGTAAGAGAGTCCTTGCAAGACATCTACCCACTCTGGATTAAAATTACGAGCCGTAAAAAACTCAACAATTTTATCAACCTCTTCTTCGACCTCTTCGGAAAAGACCATTTTATTTTCAACCAAAGGAAATTTACAGGTGTCTACACAACGGGCTATCAGCTTTTCTAAGCCCATTTTGCTTAATGCTGAAACTTTGATACATGGTACACCAATAACTGCACTCATCTGTTTAGCATCTACCTCTATCCCCTCTTTGACTGCTTCATCCGTCATATTTAAAGCGATCACCATACGCTTTTGCAGTTCTAAGAGTTGGGTTGTAAGCTGTAAATTGCGTTCAAGATTGGTCGAGTCCACCACATTTAAGATCAGATCATAATGCTCGTTTTCCAAAAACTCTTTGGTAACTTTTTCATCTTCTCCATATTCGGAAAGAGCATAAAGCCCCGGAAGATCAATGATCTCAATGCCGATATTGCCATAATCAAACTTGACACTCTTTTTTTCTACGGTAACACCGGTAAAATTACCCACTTTTAACTTGGCATTACTGATAGCATTAATAAGCATTGATTTACCCACATTGGGTTGACCGACTAGTGCTATGGTGATGTTTTGTTTACTCATAAACCTCAATCTCCTTAGCCTCATTCATACGCAGGGCCATATTCATCTGTCCCACAAGAACTTGAAAGGTCTGTTTTCCCGGAGCACACTTTTTGACGGTGATATCAGCTCCCTTATGAAAGCCCAAAGAGAGCAAACGGCTCTTTAAATCACCTGTAGCATGGATTTTTTTAATCGTAGCTGATTCATTGCTCGTCAAGTTATATACTGTTTTCATCAAAAATCTTTTCTAAAATATAGGGCGATTATACTATGTTATGCTTAAATTTTGACAATGAGTATCAATTTCTATAAATGACACAAGTTTTCTCTCAGCCTCCTAAACACTTTAAGAAAGCAGCTGCTTAAGTGTATAGGTCATATCTTCATCCAGATCCATACTTTTTTGCATCCATGCCAGATAGCCTGCATCTTCACGAGCCACATCGGCTATACGCTTGCCTTTATGCTTACCAAAATTAAAGGTCTGAATCATCACCGGTGTTTGAGTCAGCTCAACCAACTTTTGCATCGGATTGAGCTCAGGAAATTGATTTTTGATCGCTTCTACAAGCTTGGATACAAAAAGCTTTAATACCAGGACGTCACCTATCGCATCATGAGCCTTGATGACGATGTTATGCTTGGCGGCTTCAGCTTCTTCATCTTTATACAGCCCCATCTCATAACGAAAATATTGCAATCTGTGAGCAGCAGCATTTGGAAAAAGATGTTTCGCACAACGCAAAGTGTCAATAACCTGCATCTGATTTTCAAACCCCTCTTTACTTAACATATCTAAGTCAAACTTGGCATTATGAATAATCATATAGTTTTCACCGCTGTTAAGTTCCATCAAACGACCAAAAGCCGCAGTCTGAGTGCAAACAGGCTTACCCACGAGCATGTCAGGCGTGATGCCATGTACTTCCATAGCTTCAATCTTAATATCCAAAGGAGCAGTACAAAATTCATTATGAACCTCAATCGGATCCTTAGGACGACCCAAAACCATAAATCCAAGTTGAATAATACGATCCTCTTCTGCCGCACCGGTTGTTTCCGTATCTAAAATCACAAATTTTGACATTTTCCCCTCTTTTTACCGCTTTATTGTTGTAATTGTAACCATATTATATTAAAATGTATGAGAGATAGATAGTCAAAGAGGATAATTAAAGGCTCGGCTTTATGGACACCAAAGAACTTTTACCCCTAACGCAAACACTCAATGTTTTATATGCGGAAGATGATGTTTTACTCAGAGATGCAAGCTCAGAGTTGTTTCGCAACTTTTTTGCTTCCGTAGATATTGCAGAAGATGGCGAAATTGCCTGGAAGATGTTTCAGGAAAAACCATATGACCTTGTTATCTCAGATATTTTAATGCCACACATGACAGGACTTGATTTGGCTGAAGAGATCAAATCAAGATTTCCTGAACAACATGTTATTTTTGTTTCAGCCTATAATGATGCCTCCTATTTTGAGAAATCCATTGCTTTAGGTATTGATGGCTATATTGTTAAGCCGCTTAATCATACACAGCTTTTGACAACTTTGTATAAA
>JBFHUP010000034.1:0-10046 GCA_041589975.1 Sulfurimonadaceae bacterium
AGTAGCGGGCAATGGTGAGTTTGATGGCCTCTGTTTTACTCACAGGCATAATGATTTGTACACTACCCTTACCAAAGGTTTTCGTTCCGACAACAATGGCACGTCTAAGATCTTGCAAGGCACCACTGACAATTTCACTGGCACTTGCCGATCCTGCATTGACCAGCACCACGATAGGGATATCTTCGTAAGTGTTTCCTGAAGTGGCTGAGTAGACTTTTTGCTCCTGCTTATCGCGACCTTTTTGGGAAACAATATCACCTTCAGAGACAAACAGATCTACCAAACCTACGGCTTGATCGAGCAGACCTCCAGGGTTGTTTCTAAGATCCAGGATGATCCCTTGGCGTTTCGGCAGATGTTTTTTAAGCTCTTGTTTGACATCGTCAACCACTTTTTTGTCAAAACTGACGACACGGATATAAAGCAGGTTGTCCTCAATGGTTTTGGTATAAACAGATTGGATTTGGATGATGTCACGGATGATATGGACTTCAAGGGGTTTCTTTTCACCCTTACGGTAGATGGTGATGTTGATAGGGGTTTTGGGTTTACCACGCATCAATTTAACCGCTTCATCGATATTCATGCTGAGTGTGGATTGGTTTTCAATTTTTAAAATGATATCACCGGCTTTAAGACCTGCTTCGTCAGCGGGGGTTCCTTCGATAGGTGAGATGACCGTTAAGGCTCCATCTTTCATCCCTACAGTGATACCTAGACCACCAAATTCTCCATCGGTTTGGACTTTCAGACTTTTAAAATGTTCTTCATCCAAAAAGTTAGAGTGAGCATCCAGGTTGGAAAGCATTCCGCTAAGAGCTTTGTTGATAATTTCAGTAGCCGTGATAGGATCAACATTATATTTTTCTACCAGATCCAAAACATTAACGAATTTTGAGAGTGCTTTATGACGTGAGTTTTCGTCACTAATAGATTTATCAAAGGTGCGGGCAAATAAAGAGCTGTTTAGCAGTAAAAGGCCTGCGATCAATGTTCCAAAAAATCCTAGTGCTACAAAACGCTTGTTTTTCATAATAAGAATCCAAAAAATATATTTGATTATTGCAAAAGTGATTATAGTCAAAATTCGCTGAAAACACTATAAAACCGAAAAGAGGTATAGATATCCAGGATTGTAAAATTGCGTCATAAATATGATGATAATTGGTAACTTTAAGTTATCATTGTGTTTATTAGACTACAATATTTAACACTGTCGTATTCTATTTTTTGAGGTAGGTAGAGCACTATTATGGACTTCCAAGACTTTTTACAAAGTGGATTCTCTTTTAAAAATAATGAAAAAGAGATCAAAGCCAAATATATACTGCTCAACAGCATTATGGTTATTGGTATGTCTTTGGGCGTAGCCATGATTATAGTCCATGCATGGAACTTACTCTCGTTTAGTCACCCCCAACAAGCACTTCACTTAGCCATCTATAATGCTTTAAGCTTTCTTACCATGCTCTATTTACGGCGTTCCAGAAAAAACTTTGTTGTGGCTCGAAATGTTTTTTATGGCCTATCTTTGGCCATTATCAGTTCAGATGTTATCTTATTGGACGGAGAACAAGCCAGACTGGCATGGTATACCGTGATCATCATTCCCGCTTTTTTTCTTGGGGGACAGCGTTTTGGGTTGATTGTGCTTGGCTGGAGTATTGCATTGATGCTGAGTATCTACTTTATATTTGAGATATCCTATGACGGTGGTGAGGTGATGTATGGTGTCTTTTTATATGTAACGGTGGCCATTCTTACCAGTTTTTATGAAAAAAACAGAGAGGATGTTTATAAGGAGTTGGTTGAGCTTAATGCCAATTTAGAAGGGCGTGTTGATCTTTTGATGGAAGAAGAGAAAGCCAAAAATGCTTTGCTGCTCAAACAATCAAGACAGGCTCAAATGGGTGAGATGATCGGGGTTATTGCCCATCAATGGAAACAGCCCTTAGGTGCTATTGCAGCAGCCAGCTCTTCAGTTAGTGTACAACTCTCTTTTATGGACGAAGAGGATGGGGCATCAATCACGGAGAGTGAAGCCTTTATCAGTGAACGTATGGATGCTATTATGACCTATGTGCACAATCTGACAGATACGATGGATGATTTTAGGACCTTTTTTAGTCCGAACAAAGTCAAAGATAAAGCGTGCAGTTGTGTCGCTGTTGAAAAGGCGTTGGGCATTCTTAACAATACTTTGCAAAAAGCTCATATTGAGGTCACCCTGCATTGTAATACCCAGACCCAGATAGATCTGTTTCTTAACGAGATGTGTCAAGTCATTATTAATATCGTCAAAAATGCCCATGATAATTTTGTGGAAAAAGAGTGTGACAACAGAACTATCACGATCCAAGTGTATGATGGTCCGAAACATCAAAAGATCACTATTGAAGATAATGGAGGGGGTATTCCCGAAGAGCACCTAGGCTCTATTTTTAATTCCTACTTTACAACGAAATCCGAAGATGACGGCACAGGTATCGGGCTTTACATGAGTACCATGATCGTGCAGGATCATCATCATGGAGAGTTAAGTGTTTATAACACCGGTGAGGGTGCATGTTTTGTTATTGAACTTCCGTTAAGTTCTGCTACTTAAGTCCCATTAGTCACGATAAAAATGTGTTACCATAGCACTTGTAACTATAAAAGTGTGCTAAGCAATGCAATGATTTTAACCCAAAGAGCACAAAAGAATCCAAACAATTTTTAGAAGGAAAAGTAATGAATATTTTTGAAAAATTAACCCATCAGATGACAGAAACCATAGAGTCGTCACTCTCGTTGGCATTACATAATAAAAACAGCGAAGTTGAAGTGCTTCATTTTATCTGGGCACTATTAACTAACAGCAACTCTATTTTACATCAAGCACTGAATAAAATGGGTGTGGATAAAAGTGCTATCGAACTGGAAGTTAAAAGTCAGGTCAATAAGCTGCCGACAGCATCCAATGTGAGTAAAGAGAATATAAAAATTTCTCAAAACTTTATGCGTTCTGTAGAAGCAGCCGAAGGTTTGATGACTCAAAAAGGGGATCAGTATATTGCTGTAGATGTATGGCTGATGGCCAATCTGAAATCTGAACCACTCAAGAGTCTGATTGGAAAATTTGTTGATGTAGCTCAGATTGTAAAGACCCTAGAGACCATTCGCGGCGGAACTACGATCGATTCTCAAACGGGTGAAGATAATCTTGAGGCCCTAAGCAAATATGGTATTGATCTGACACAAAAAGCGAGTGAAGGTTTACTGGATCCTGTCATCGGTCGTGATGAGACGATCAGTCGTATGATGCAGATTTTGATTCGTAAAACAAAAAACAATCCTATTTTGTTAGGTGAACCGGGTGTCGGTAAAACAGCGATAGTAGAGGGATTGGCTCAGCGTATCTTTGACAAAGAGGTTCCGACATCGTTACAAAACAAACGACTGGTGGCACTGGATATGTCCGCTATGATTGCCGGAGCTAAATATCGTGGTGAATTTGAAGACCGTTTAAAGTCTGTTGTGGATGAGGTTAAAAAAGCCGGAAATATTATTTTATTTATTGATGAGATCCATACCATCATCGGAGCAGGAGCGAGTGAGGGGAGTATGGATGCAGCCAATATCCTCAAACCATCACTGGCTCGTGGAGAGCTGCATACGATCGGGGCTACGACCCTTAAAGAGTACCGCAAATATTTTGAAAAAGATGCTGCGATGCAAAGACGTTTTCAGCCGATCACTGTGGATGAACCAAATGTGAATGAAGCTTTACAAATCATGCGTGGGATTAAAGAGAAACTTGAAACCCACCATAATGTGGCCATCTTGGATTCTGCCTTGGTTGCCAGTGTGAAACTTAGCAGCCGTTATATTACGGATCGTTTTTTACCGGATAAGGCAATCGATCTTGTTGATGAAGCAGCAGCTGAACTTAAGATGCAAATTGAGTCTGAGCCTTTAGAGCTCAGCAAGATTAAGCGTCAAGTGGAACAGTTGGAAGTTGAAAAAGCGGCTTTAAAGATGGAAGAGAGTACCGCCAATACAACCCGTCTTGAAGAACTTGAAAAGGAGTTGGCTGATGCCTTGGAGGAGCAAAACCGTCTGGCAACCCAGTTTGACAATGAAAAGAGCATTTTTGATTCGATCTCCAAAGTGAAATCCGAGATTGAACAGCTCAAGCGTGAAGCAGATGTGGCTAAACGTGATGGTGATTTTGCCAAAACAGCTGAGTATGAGCATGGATTGATTCCGGATAAAGAGAGTGAGTTAGCCAAGATTCAGCAGCGATGGGAAAGCTATCAAGAAGAGGGGACACTGCTTCGTAATTACGTAGATGAAGAGGGTATTGCCAAGATTGTAGCCCGCTGGACACAAATCGCTGTCAATAAGATGCTTAAAGGTGAAAAAGAGAAGATTTTAGGTGTCGAAGATGAGCTGAAAAAAGAGGTTGTGGGTCAGGATGAAGCGGTTACGGCAGTCTCTAGAGCCATCAAACGTAACAAAGCGGGTCTTTCTGAAGATTCACGTCCTATAGGGAGCTTCTTGTTTTTAGGGCCAACCGGTGTGGGTAAAACGCAGACGGCCAAGACATTGGCTAAGTTTTTATTTGACAGCAGTGACTCTATGGTCCGAATCGATATGAGTGAGTATATGGAGAAACATGCTGTGTCAAGATTGGTTGGGGCTCCTCCGGGCTATGTCGGTTATGATGAGGGCGGACAGCTTACCGAAGCCGTAAGACGTAAACCTTACTCGGTGATTCTTTTTGATGAGATTGAGAAGGCCCATCCGGATGTTTTTAATATCTTGTTGCAAGTACTTGATGATGGACGTCTGACTGACAATAAGGGTGTCGTTGTCGATTTTAAAAACACGATTATTATTTTGACCTCTAATATTGCCAGTGACAAGATCTTTGAACTTCAAGGGGATGCGAATGAGAAACAAGTGCAAGTGATGCAGGCACTTAAAGCTCACTTTAAACCGGAGTTTTTAAACCGTCTGGATGATATCGTGATCTTTAATCCATTAGGCGGCAAAGAGATTGCCAACATTGTTTCGATATTCTTTAAAGATATTCAAGCCAAAGTTAAAGAGCGTGAGATTACACTTTCACTGACCGATGCCATGGTGGCACATATCGCCGAAGCAGGTTTTGATCCGGTATATGGTGCAAGACCGCTTAAACGTGCCTTGTATGAGATTGTTGAAGATAATTTAGCTGAATTGATTCTTTCCGATCAGGTACAAAGCGGTAACAGTGTGGTATTTGATGTTGTGGATGGTGAGGTTAAAGTAGATATATCTTAGCCTTATGTTATACTCATATAAAAGTAGAAGAAGGCTAAATTTTGGTGGATAGTGATCAGATAATCTTTGCTCAAGAGACGCACGATGCCTCAGTCAGTTCTTTGCCTCCATGGAAGATCTTGATTGTGGATGATGATGAAGATATTCACAGTGTCACCAAACTTGCTTTGGACAATGTCGAAATCCAAGGTAGAGCCTTGGAGTTCTTATCTGCCTTTTCAGCGTATCAGGCTAAAGAGGTTCTGACCGATGTTCCTGATATTGCTTTGATCTTTTTGGATGTTGTGATGGAGCATAATCTTGCGGGTTTGGATGTGGTAGATTATATCCGAAAGTCACTCAATAATGACAGGGTACGTATCATTATCCGTACAGGCGAACCAGGTTCCGCTCCAGAGCGTATGATCATTGATAATTATGATATCAATGATTATAAAGAAAAAACAGAGCTCAATGCTAAAAGACTTTATACTTCAGTTCGCAGCTCTTTATTACAGTACGAACAACTTGAAAAACTCTATAACTATCAGCACGATTTGGAAAATAAGATCGATCATAATAAAAAGCAGATTAATCTTCAGGAAAATGCTTTAATTGCAAGTAATAAGCAGGCCCAAATGGGAGATTTTCTTAACATGATCTCGCATCAGTGGCGACAACCCTTAAGCCGTATCGCCGCAGTTATAGGTCAGATGAAAATAGCCCAATCCTTACAAAATGCGACACCTGAAGAGATGAATGAGATGCTTGACAGTGCCGAATCGCATGTGCAGCATCTCTCTAAAATTATCAAAGATTTTCAAAACCTTTACCGTGAAGAGGATGGCAAAAGTTATGTCACGGCCGCTTCGATCATTGAAAATACACTGAGTCTGTTAGAAGAGAGCTTAGAGAGTGCCGGAATCCTTGTGGATGTGGATACAAAGCAACTAAGAGAGATGCCAAAACTTCGCTCTGAAATGAATCAAGTTTTTATTAATATCATCAAAAATGCGTTGGATGCTATTGTCTTGCATGAACAAAAAAAGGGGCTTATAGAGATCCGATTTGATTTAAAAGGTGATAGCTTGTTTATTGAGATTGAAGATAATGCCGGCTTTGGAGATATCGCTACGCTGCAAGAGAAGATTTTTGATCCCTACATATCCACAGATGAACAGCGTCAAGGCAAAGGCTTAGGTCTTTACATCTGTAGGATGATTGTAGAAAAACACTGTAAAGGAAAGATTGATGTATCTGAAGGTAAGCAGGGGGCCTGTTTTACAATAAAACTGCCCATTCAATCACATCGATGTTAATCATGATGCATCTTTTTAGGTTACAATAACTGTATGAAAATGATAACAAGAATTTTTCTCTTTTTGTATCTCTTGACGACTTGGGCTTGGAGCTGTTCGGGTGATTGTCTGAGCTGTCATCCGGCTTTGGCCAAAAACATCCTCAGTGACGAACGCCATAAGCCTATGCTTACGTGTAAAGCGTGTCATATGAATGAAGAGGCAGGTATGTCAGCTTGCGGAAAAGATTGTTTTGAGTGTCATGCCATCGAAAAGATTGATAAGAGTGTGGTGGAGCATGATGTCATACAAAAGTGCCGTGCTTGTCATATGCAGATGCAAAGAAACTCAATATCGTACCGGAAACAAGTAGTGATGCGGGCACAATGTATGATCTTTTATTAAATTGATACGCTCAAGGAGCAAAAGCCCCTTGAGCTACGCTAACGCTAAGTTTGCTTCAGCAGCAGGCTCACGTGCCGTGAACCGCACTTAGGCGGTTGAATATCAATGAGGCTTTTGACTCATTGGCTGCTTGAATTGGATAAACTGAGCTATGATAATCATTTATTATGTGCTATTTTTAGATGAAACATTAGGTGTCGAATGACGATTATTACTTGTTTAAATTGAATAGCCATACAGCAACAATAGAGCATTGATATCTGACCGTAGAGTCGCTAGCGACGTTGGGCACTCTGCCGATAAGGACGTAGAGTCATCGTAGGATAAGGTGCTTTTCTCCTTATCCGTACTTAGATATATAAATACCTCTTCGTCTTCTTCGTAGGTGTTTTTTCAAAAGGCTCTTGTTGTTCATAAAAAGCGGAGATTTTAGAGAATTTTGACATCTGTTGGTTGGTCTGTTCTTTAAGTTCTTCAAGTAGAGCTTCGATTTTCTCCTTTTCCTCTTGTGTAGAGAGTTTCTCTTTGGCATGGAGTTGATCAAATTTTTCATAATCGAGATGGATTTTAGCTGCTAATTTACCATCTTTTTCATAGACTAAGGCATCGGCTACCATCTCAAAGGCTAAAATTACCGACTCTATTTGCTCAGGGTAGATGTTTTCACCGCTGGGGCCTAGGATCATGTTTTTACTGCGTCCTTGGATGAAAATATAGCCATCTTTATCGATACTGGCAAGATCGCCTGTTTTAAACCAGCCGTCACTGCTTAGAACTTCTTTGGTGGCCTCTTCATTGTGATAGTACCCTTTCATAACATTGGGACCTTTGATGACAAGTTCCCCTTCACCTGTTTTTTCATTGACATCAATAAGCTTGACTTGAATCCTCTCCATAGCAGGTCCCGTTGAACGAAATTTTCTATGTCGTGGGTGAGCAGCTGCAACCAAAGGGGATGTTTCTGTTAATCCGTAGCCGACGATATAGGGAAAGCCTGATTCAAGCAGATATTTTTCGACATGGGCTGAGAGTGCAGCTCCTCCTATGCCGTAAAATTTCAGTCTTCCTCCAAAGAACTCAAGCATCTTTTGACCCGCTTTTTGATGAATCTTTTTACGCATCATCGGTATCTTGTGAAGTGTGCGAATGACGGCATTGGCTTCAAGTTTGGGCTGAATGTTGGTTTTATAGATCTTCTCAATGATAAGCGGTACAGAGAGCATACAGGTGGGTTGTACTTCTGCCAGAGCCTTTTTCAAAACTGTAGGTGTCGGTGTTTTGGTCAGATAATAAACTGATGCACCATTTAAAAAGGGCATCAAAAAACCGACAGTACACTCAAAAGTATGGGCTAAAGGCAGAAGAGAAACAAAAGAGTCACTCTTTGTAACTTGATAGATGGTACGGATGCTCTCAGCATTACTTGTAAGGTTTTTATGTGTCAGCATCACGCCTTTAGAGTGGCCTGATGTTCCGGATGTATAAATCAATGAAGCGACATCATCTTCTTGAATCGTTACAGACAAAGGTGTAGCTACTTCTACGCTATCTTTTTTAAAACTCTTTTCGATCTTTTGTAAAAGTCCCAGTTTAGGATGTTTATGACTTGGCAACAGCTGCAGTGATTCTAAGTTCATGAAAAAATGGATATTGTCAAAACTTTCATCCTCTTCGATCTCTTCAAAAATCTCCTCTTTTTTAGAGGAACAGATCAGGCCCTGTGCTTCAGAGCTTCGGATAATATGACGGATCTGAGAGTTATGAAAATCAGGCAATATCGGTACGATGATGGCACCCATGGTCGTGACAGCAAGGTAGACGATACCCCAATGCGGCATGTTTTCACTGACCAGTGCGATTTTATCACCCTGTCGGATACCCTGAGCTCTAAAGTCTTTTTGTAGCTGTTTTACCACATCATCCACCTCTTTATAGGTAAAAGATTGGGCATCAGAGTGAAAAGCTATCTGATCTGCATAATTAACCAGGCTCTGCTCATAAAGGTCTAAAAGGGTATAGTTGTGAAGTCGTTGTTGAGACATTTTTTACTCTGTTTTTGAAAAAATCATAACATAAAAAGAGAAAAACAGATGATGATTGGGTAGGAATTTATAAATTTTTATCTGCAGTGAAAGCTTTTATCAAAAAAGTGTAAAATTTTTGTAAAATATAATCTAATATTATCAATGTACCCCTCATGAAAGTGTTATTGATGCTTTTTTAGTAAAATTAAAATATCTGCCATAATCCCCTTTATAATATGTCTTAATAGTTAAAATTGATTTTTAGTGTAACTAATTGTAGCTTTTTGTAAAATTTATAGCGATTTAAAGATACCAAGATATTATTTCAAAAAATAATTATTATGGATTGAGCTAATGAAACGTAGAGATTTCTTTAAAACTTCAATGGTTGGTGCTGGTGTTGCTGCTTTTGGTTCTTCACTCGAAGCTGCAACAACAGGTCAACCTATCGATGGCCGTGCTATTTCCAAAGTAGCCTTCCCTGAAAAAAGACCGATGATCACCTACTCTGATCGTCCACCTCTTTTAGAATCACCACGTGAGGTGTTCTCTCAAGGGATCACGCCAAATGATCAATTTTTTGTTCGCTGGCATATGCCGGAGATCCCAACTTATATTGATGAAAAGACATTCCGTCTTAAAGTCAATGGTGAGGTTCAAAATGATCTCTCTTTTAGTCTGGATGAACTGAAAAACCCAAATACCTTTGAACAGGTAGAAGTAACGGCTGTACTGCAATGTGGTGGTAACAGCCGTTCAGCATTTAAACCGATTGCTGGTGGTATTCAGTGGGGTAGTGGTGCTATGGGTTGTGCCCGTTGGAAAGGTGTGCGTCTAAGAGATATCCTTGAAAAAGCGGGTCTTAAAAAAGATGCAGCCTGGATCGGTTTTAACGGTCTGGATAATGCAGCGTATTATAAGACACCAAACTTTGTACGTGAGATGCATATCGATGAGTTAGATGAGTATGTCATTGTGGCTTATGAGATGAATGGTGAAGATCTTCCCTATCTTAATGGTTTCCCACTTC